>QIAI01000671.1:1041-2828 GCA_003224995.1 Acidobacteriota bacterium | reverse complement strand
AACCGGCGCACACTGCCGGTCGCCATGGCGTTTGGGTAGCGCGGCTCGGGATGCTGGTGATTCTCTCGCTTCCCGCTTTCGCGGCCTGGTCACTTTTTGATAGCAATGCGCCCGCTCGCGTACGCAACCTTCGCCTGGTCCTGACGCTGGTGACCATGATGATTATGGGTGCGATAGTGTTCCTCCGGCAGCACTTGCTGGATCATGAGTTGATGCGCCTGCTGCGCACTTCGGAGGAGTCATACGATAATTTGAAGACTCTGCAAACCCAGTTGATCCAATCTGAGAAGTTGGCTTCGCTCGGACAGCTGGTGGGCGGTGCCGCCCACGAACTCAACAATCCTTTAACCGCCATGCTGGGCTACTCCGAATTGCTGGCTGAATCGGGGCTCACCGAGGAACAGCGCACGCTGGCCTCGAAGATCGCTCTGCAAGTGCGGCGCACCCGAACGCTGATTGCCAGCTTGTTGAACTTCGCGCGCCAGGTTCCGGGAGACAAAGTTCCGGTGGATGCGAACACAATGGTGCAGACTGCGGTCAAACTTCTGCAGCCGCAATTCAGCTCTCGCAATGTCACCCTGCAAGTGAACCTTACCGACGCGCTTCCGCAAATCTCCGGCGACCCCAATCAACTGTTGCAGATTTTGCTGCACATTTCGGGCAATGCGTTACAGGCGCTGGAAGAAGTGGGCGGAGGAATTCTCTCCATCAAGACCCGGAAAAAAGAGAACGCGGTCGTACTGGAATTTTCCGACAACGGCCCTGGCGCAAGCGATCCTGAACGGGTATTCGATCCCTTCTACACGACGCGCACCGCGGCCAAAGGAGCGGGCCTGGGACTGAGCGCCTGCTACGGCATAATCCAGGAACACCAGGGGCGAATTCTCTGCGCCAATCGCGTCGAAGGTGGAACCACTATCACCGTTGAACTTCCGGCCGTCGGTACCCCGCCCTTAACCGTGACCGTCGATTCCAGTGAAAAGCTCAACGCTTCCGCCCTGGCCACTTCTTCCTTAAACTTGCGCAGCGATCAGTAGTCAGCCGCCACCCACGCTTAAAGGCGCAGCGGGCGCAATCTCGACCGTTCGCTTCAACTGACCACAAGCGGCATAGATGTCGCGGCCCCGTGGGCGGCGAATGAAAGTAGGAATCCCGGCATTCACCAGGACGCGCTGAAACGCTAGAACGCGTTCCTGATCCGGAGTGCTGAAGTCGATTCCGGGCCCGGGATTCAACCCAATGAGATTCACTTTCGCACGGATGCCGCGAATCAATTCCACCAGCTCGCGAGCATATTCGATCGCATCGTTTACTTGATCGAGCAAGACGTACTCGAAGGTGAGCCGCTCGCGCGCTCGCAATGGAAAATCGCGGGCGGCCCGCGTCAGCATCTGCAGGTTCCACTTACGGTTAAGCGGCATCAGTCGAGTGCGCATTTCGTCGTTGGACGCATTCAGTGAGATCGCAAGTTTCGGACGCATAGGCTCCAGGCCAAAATCCACAATGCGAGGAACGATCCCGGCAGTAGATAGAGTCATGCGGCCCTCGGGAATGCCTACCCCCTCCACCAGTAATCTGACTGCTTTCATGCAGTTCTCATAGTTGAGAAACGGCTCACCCATGCCCATAAATACAAGATTGATGCGATCCTGCGGAGGGTTGACTGTTTGATCGCGCAGCACCGCGCAGACTTGTCCCACGATCTCTCCGGCGGTGAGGTTCCGCTTCACACCCAGAAGGGCCGTGAGACAGAACCGGCAATCCACGGCACAGCCTACCTGGCTGGA
>QIAI01000671.1:0-927 GCA_003224995.1 Acidobacteriota bacterium | reverse complement strand
TCGAGCTGAATTTGCTGGTGATCTCGGGCGATCCGATAGACCACCCGCGGCTGCTTAGTTCTCGACGAAGCTGGACAGGAAGCGTGGAAATCAGCTCGATCACGGGAATCCGTTGACGATAAATTGCTTCAAAAAGCTGTTGCGTGCGGTATCCGGGCTGTCCGATTTCCTCCACTAACCTGGCAAGCTCGCTTTGATCCATACCGAACAGCGGAGATTGATCGGGAGAGGTCATGAGGTATCAGGAAGCGAACCATATTGATTCTAAAGGAGCAGACATTGCAATGGCTCAATCCTCAACCATCAGATTTCAATCCAATATGTATACTGTTCATTCTAAAATGTTTACGATTGATTCCACGAAGAACCTCGTGGTGTGTGAAAATAGAAAGATTCCGGCTTGTGCGCGAGCATCCCATGGAGCCGGGAATTCCGAATTATGGTTGAAGAACTCCGCAATATTCATCGACAGGTCCTGTCCAATGGCCTGACCGTCATCTCGGAGGAGATGAAGCATCTGCGCTCGATTTCCATTGGCATCTGGATCAAGACAGGCTCGCGCGACGAAGAGCCCCAGGCCAACGGACTGTCCCACTTTATCGAGCACATGGTTTTCAAGGGAACCATTCCATCGGTGGCAATCTGGACGCGTTCACCGCCAAAGAGTGCGTCTGTTTCAACATTAAGGTGCTCGACGAGCATTTGCCGATCGCGATGGAAGTTCTCTCCGATCTGGTGCTGAATCCTGTGTTTGCGGTAGAGGACATCGTTCGCGAGCGGCGGGTGATTCTGGAAGAAATCAAGATGGACGAGGACAGCCCCGAGTATCTGGTCCACGAAATCTTTACCCAGAATTTCTGGAAAGATCATCCTCTCGGCAAACCCATCCTGGGCACTAAGGAAACGGTCCGCGCGTTTGAACAGCCG
>QIAI01000670.1 GCA_003224995.1 Acidobacteriota bacterium | reverse complement strand
CGCGCCCTGGGCGTAGCGTTCGCCGATTATGACGAGGATGGCTTTACTGACATTTTCGTGGCGAATGACGGCATGCAACAGTACCTGTTCCACAACAATGGGAATGGTACATTCACCGAGCGCGGCCTCGAAGCCGGGGCTGCCCTGTCGGAAGACGGCCGTAGACTCTCCGGGATGGGCGTGGTTTTCCAGGACTATGACAACGACGGACGGCCAGATGTCATCGTGACCGAGTTGCCCCGAGAGATTTATGGGGTTTACCACAACGAAGGCGGCGGTTCGTTCAGTTATCGAAGCCTGGAAACCGGTCTCGGCATGCTTTCCAGTGGAAGCTCAGGCTGGGGTGTGGGCCTGGAAGACTTCGACAACGATGGCTGGAAAGACTTGTTCGTGGCCCAGGGACACGTGCTCGACAATGTTGAGCAAATCGACCCCTCGCTTCGCTATCGGGAGATGCCCTTGCTCGCATTGAACCAGCATGGCCGATTTCAGGCAAGTGATGCCGGCACTCGCTCACCACTGGTGGGTCGGGGAGCGGCTTTCGGTGATTTGAATAACGACGGCTGGCAGGACACTGTGATGACCGTGCTTGGAGGTCCTCCGCAGGTGTTTCTCAACCGAGGCGGCAAACAGCATTGGCTGGTCGTGACTTTGCGTGGAACTCGGAGCAACCGTGACGGCTTGGGCGCTCGCGTGCGAGTGAACGGACAGACTCGATTCGCAACCACCGCCGGCAGCTACCTTTCGGCAAGCGACAAGCGCTTGCATTTCGGGCTTGGTGCGGCTGAAACGTGCAAGGTCGAGATTGCCTGGCCTTCTGGCATCCGGCAAACGATGAATGATGTTCACGCCGACCAGATTCTCGAAATCCGTGAACCGGAGCGGCCGTGATTCGCGCCCTCCTCTTTGTTTTCCTTGCAGCACAGAGCCCGTCCCCGGAAGCGATGCAGCACATGCAAGCGGGGGCAGACGCCGAAAAGAACCGGCACTTCGAAGTGGCCATTGCGGAATTTCGTAAGGTTACTGAGCTCGAACCCTCGGCGCCCACCGGTTTTGTAAGGGCGGAGCCATCCCGCCGCTGAAGCAGGCCCTTAAACTCAGTCCCGACTTACTCGCGGCTCATCGCCTGTTGGGATATGCCTTGTTGGCGCAAGGTTACTCGGCGGAGGCGCTTCCCCATCTGGAGAAGGCGCAGGACACAGCCGCTCTGGGGATCGCGCAGCTTGAAACGGGACAGTTGCGGGATGCCGTCACCAATCTACAGGCCGCCTTGGCGAAGCGTCCCGATGATCCTGACCTTCTCTATTATTTCGGGCGAGCGAGCGGGCTGTTATCGAAACAGTCCATCGATACTCTGTTAGCAACCTATCCTGACTCTGCGCGTGCGCATCAGGCGATGGCGGAGAATTACTACGTACTCCGGCAAATGCCCCAGGCGGAGAAGGAATTTCAGCGGGCGATCGAGCAGCGTCCAGATATGCCTAAGCTTCATTTGGAACTCGGTCTCGTCTATGCGGGTGCTTCCCAGTGGGCGAAGGCCGAAGAAGCCTTCCGCGCAGAAACGAAGCTGCAACCTGGAAACGCCGAGGCCATCTACCGGCTGGGCAACGCTCTGCTGCAACAGGGCAGAATTCCAGAGGCCCGAGCGGAACTGGTGCGAGCCGACACCCTGCAACCGGAAATGCCCGAAACTCTGTACGCGCTCGGGAAGGCCGCCTCGCTCGCCGGTGATCAGGCGTCGGCTGAGAAGGTTTGGAATAAAGTAATCGCAATCGAGAAGGAAAGTGACCTTGCCGCCCAGGCACATTTCGCTCTCGCGGCCTTATATCGCAAGCAAGGGAAGGCAGAAGCTGCCGAGCGCGAGATGCAAGAATTCAAGAAGCTGCAAAACGCCTCCACTCCGCCGCAGGCTTCTCAAAAATAAAGAGCGCAACTGCTATTTGCAGGCGATCTGGAGAACGCCGCTCTCGTTGGCGTAGGCGAAGTCGCAGGACAGACCAATTTGTACTTACCCGCAACGCTCGCTGGCTTCCTCAGGGGGCAGGACAGGAAACTTCCCTTCCTCCAGGTAACTCCTGAGCTGCGCTCTGGATTGGAACTGCACCGCGTGCATACCCACGTTCCGTGCACCTGCAATGTTGACCTCGCGGTCGTCAATAAAGAGGCTCTCGGACGGCCCTACCCCGAGACCGCGCAAACAATGTTCGTAAATGGCCCGGTCCGGCTTGATCAACCGTATTTCCGCAGAGAGCGTCACACAGTGGACGCCCTTCAACCATGAGAAGGACTGCCGCGCATGTTGAACCATTCCAATATGCATGTTGGAGAGAACTGCAGTTTTAATGCCCGCTGACGACAAGCTCTCTAACCAGTCCACCATATTGCGATCAAGCCGCGCCCACATGGCGACATCCCGATCCGAGAGTTCCTGCAGTTCAGCCTCACCCAGCTTCACGCCGGCATCTTCTGCGAACTTGCGCCAATAAATTTCCGGAGACAGATCTCCGCGATCGTACAGATCACGATTGCGGCTCCACAGATTTCGGAATAAATCCGTTCCGATGCCCAGGATTCGGGCGCTCCCCTCAACGTCCTCGGATGTGGGCGGCAGGCAGAGCACTTCACCGTAATCGAAGACAATCGCTTTCAAGTTTGCCAAGCCGTTCTTGTTGTTGACGGACATCTTTCCCGACCTTTGAGATTTTCATGAAATTTTAGCGCCCGCAATCAACTAAAGACTGCTCTGATTCTAGCCGCTGGAGGTGCAGGCTGGTATACAGATTCATCCCAGGACCGAACTGCAGAATTCGCCGAACAAAACGAATCATTTTTCAGAAGATCGCCCAAAAGTTCCAGGGCTGCAGCTTCCGGAGCAATAAAGATTTTTGCGGAGTGCTTGCTGCCACGAGATGATCGGAGTATCAATCTTGTGTTTCAATTTGATCGGCAACTGAGGGGTCAGCGTCGGTTCCGAGCTGAATCCAGGTTCGTCGGCCTGAAATGGAACCCGACGACTGGAGCGACGAACAGCTGAACCCTGAGCAGGCGGGCCCACGGACCGCTTGGCCTTTCCTGAATTGTCGAAGAGTGCGATGCATCGGAGAATGCGATGAATAAAAGAACCTTCATGAAGCTTGGCTCTGCCGCATTAATGAGTCCCATCGTGCGGCCATTACTTACCTGGGCCGGAGCCGAGAAGCTCACGAACTGGGCCGGCAATATTGAGTACAGCACTCAACAACAATATTCCGCGACCTCACTCGACGAGGTGCGGGCATTTGTTAAAAAGCAAAACAAGCTGAAGGTTCTGGGCACACGCCACTGCTTCAACAAAATCGCAGACAGTCCCGATCAATTCCTCTCTCTGAAGGCAATGGACAAGGCGGTCCAATTAGATGACAAGAACCGCACCGTAACGGTGCAAGCCGGCATGAGCTATGGGCAATTGTGCCCGTACCTCGACGGTAAGGGATGGGCGCTGCACAATCTGGCGTCCTTGCCGCATATTTCGATAGCGGGCGCCTGTAGCACGGCAACCCACGGTTCAGGCGAGAATAACGGAAACTTGGCGACGGCGGTGTCGGCGCTCGAGTTCGTGAACGCCGCGGGCGACGTGGTCAAGCTAACCCGCAATCAGGATGGGGACGCCTTTCGCGGCGCCGTGGTTGGGTTGGGCGCTTTG
>QIAI01000669.1 GCA_003224995.1 Acidobacteriota bacterium | reverse complement strand
GTCAGCTTCCACTTCCGGATCGGAAACAACTTTGTTCAAAGCCTCGCCGACGATCTGCGGTCGCATGGCCGCGGCCTTGGCGAATTCGACGGCGGCTTGCCGTTCGGCGGTGCTGGTAATGATACTGACCTGATTCGCGCCATCCTGCTTGATCGAGGAAGTGACCTGCCGCAGCCGATTGACTACCTTCTCTTCGATTTGCCGGATCATCTGCGCATCCCGAAAGTGTACTTTGCGAATGTAGACCGAGCCCAGCTTGTATCCCCATTCGTGGGATTGCGGAGAAACTTCGGCACGCACCGTCTGGCTCATGGCATGACGGTTCTGCAGCAGGTCCCCCAGTTTCAAATTACTGAGGCAGCGGACCGTAGAGTTACTGACGTTGGTGGCCAGCGACCCGCGTGGGTCTGCATTCTTGAAGAGGAAAGCTACCGGATCGCTGATGAACATTTCATACCAGATCCCGATGCCCATGGGCGCGCCTTCTTCCGAGTTGACCGGTTGGCTGCGCAGATATTGCTGATCGATGCGCATGTCGAGCACGTAAAGCCGTCCAAGCCAGCGGACGATTGGGGCCTTCAGCCCCAACTTGAACAGGAGAATATGCAGGCCGGGTTCGTCGATCACTGCGACCACCTTGCCGAAAAGCACGTAAACGTAGCAGGTGCGTTCTTCGACCACGGCGTAGAAGCCGAAAAAGCGAAGCAGCCAGAAAACGACCGGAACGACGACGAAGCAGGCCAGAAATGTGATGGCGGCAGCGGCCAGAAAAGTCATCGTTTAGTCTCCAGGACTGCCTGCTGAGCATTGCCGAACAGACCGAGGCGGACGTTGCGAACATAGGCGCGCAGGGCTCCCTCCCCGGTCGCTTTCAGCTCAGATAGCTGGCTGGCCAAAGATATCAGTGGTTGCACTTCAGCCTGGGCTTTGAGCGTCTCGATCTCGGCGGCCCGCTTGGATTGCTCGATACGCTGGTCGGCGGTGGCCTGGGCCAGACTGATATCGGAAGAGACCATATTGTGGGCGGTGTTGATGGCAGCCAGCGCGGATTCCACTTCGGCCGGCGGATCGATTCCGGTGATCAAGGATGCATCCAGCACAATTCCATAACGTGCCTCCGACGAACTGCACTCGCGATCCATATGCTCGTTGAGGTCTCGCAAGTTTTTGCGAAGGTCATTGATGGAAATCCCGCTGTTGGCTGCATCCGTTGCGCCGGGAATCGCGGGCGCTTCAAAAGTTGCAATGCGCTCGCGCAAAACCGAGACAAAGTACCCCATCACATGTGCGATGGGACGCTTGACCCCGAAGATGTTGGCGTACAGATTCCGCTCCGAAATATGGTAGCGGATCTGGCCCGTGAGCCCTGTATTCAGTTGATCCTTAGTCACTGCCTCGACCACGGTGCCGGATTGATTTGCGCTCGGAGCTTCGGGATCGAACGCCATATTCACCGTCTGGGTAGCAATTGAGACCTTGTAGATCGTTTGCCATGGCCACTTGAAATAGGGACCGCCGGGTGGGATCACACGTACCTGGGGATCGAGAGAAGCCGAGATGGGATCGTTAAGGGTGGTGGCTCCCGGAATGCGTTCGGCGCGTCCGAAGTTGGTTTTTACGGCGCGCTCGTTCTGGTCAACGGTGTAGACGCCTCCAGCCAGATAACGCAACAGAAACCAGGCAACAAAACCGAGGAAGATTCCGGCGGGGATGTTCGGGTCCATCGAGGTGGCTCCTCAGCGCCACCATACACGACCAGTCCACCATGACTTGTTAATTTGTCCCGAGCGTATTGAACGAGCGGATTCCCCCCTTGCGTGAGGCAAGGGAGGTGTTCTGTCTAGCCTTTGGTCATCGCATAACCCTTTTCGCGCCAGCCGCGAACCCCTCCGTCCATAGAGATGACATCGGTGTAACCCATTTTCTGCAAATTATCCGCAGCCAGCGCCGAACGGAAGCCTCCGCCGCAGTAGAGAACGAGTGGAGTGTTCAGGTCGGGGACCTTGCTCTCAATGTCACGCTCGATCACGCCCTTGCCCAAGTGGATCGCCCCGGGAAGATGATCCTTCTGAAATTCGCTCTCCTCTCGAACATCCACCAGCACGAATTTGTCGCCCCGATCCATTCGCGCCTTGGTTTCATCGACCGTGGTTTCTTTTACGCGCGTCTTGGCGTCTTCGACAATCTTTAGAAAACGAGGAGGGTGTTGCACTGCCATAGAATGCCTCCGATGGTTACGATGATCAGCCGCCAGATATTTTACAAAAAAGTCGGGCTCGCCACCGCTTCTCAGGCATGATCCACTCCAATGCGGCTGGTCGCCCGTGCAGAGTGACAACACAACGGGTACCATAGATCACTAACAAATAGGACGGGAGCAAGGCTTTGGAATCCAAACGCCGGCTTTCCTCGTCTAAGCAACAAGCGTAAGCGGGTAGGGTTTGCTTCAACCATTCATTTAGCAAAATTTAAGGGACTCTGTCACATGGCAGCACCGGCAATTCTCACAGTCGATGATGAACCCGAGGTCCTGCGCGCAGTGGAGCGCGATTTACGCCGCAGGTATGGGAAGGATTACCGCATTCTGGGAACCGATTCCGGCAGTGGCGCGGTCGATCTTTTGAAGCAGCTGAAAACCAGGGGGGACAGCCTCGCCCTGACGCTCGCCGATCAGCGCATGCCGCACATGTCCGGACTCGACGTATTGGGCCAGTGCATGCAGTTCTTTCCCCAGGCCAAACGCGCCCTCCTCACTGCGTATGCAGATACCAACGCGGCGATTGCCGCGATCAACACCGCGCGAGTCCATTACTACCTGTTGAAGCCTTGGGATCCGCCCGAGGAAAAGCTTTACCCGGTGCTGGATGATTTGCTCGAAGATTGGCAGGCCGACTACAAGGCCCCCTATCAGGGTTTGCGAGTACTGGGCACGCGCTGGTCGCCAAGCAGTCACCAGTTGAAGGATTTCCTTGGCCGGAACCAGGTCCCTTACCAGTGGACCGACGTGGAGATCGCCGCCCCTGATAAGGAAGTACAACAGCTGATTCCTAACGTTGACCTGAAGAGTGCCTCGCTGCCGTTGGTGGTGTTGCAGAGCGGCGAAGTTCTTTCCAACCCTCCCGTGGACGAACTGGCGGCGCGCATCGGGCTGCGCACTCGCGCCGAGACCACCTTCTACGATTTCGTGATTGTCGGGGGCGGCCCGGCGGGGTTGGCCGCCGCGGTGTACGGAGCCTCCGAGGGATTGAAAACCCTGCTGGTC
>QIAI01000668.1 GCA_003224995.1 Acidobacteriota bacterium | reverse complement strand
GCGCGCGGCAGCATGTGCGTTTCGATATCGGAGTACGAACCCCAATGACGAACACCGCAGGGCGCGACAAGCAAGTATTGTTTTACGTGCTTTGGGATTGGGCGGACGGCAAGCTCTGGGAGGGCTGGAAATGAAGCAGCCCTGGCTCGCCTTACTCCTGCTTTCGGCCGCGATGATCGGGTTACCGATGATGGCGGGCGGCGCTTCCAAGGACAAAACGAAGGATAAGACTCTGGAGAAGGAGTTCCGCACCTCAGACCGGTGCGTCGCATGCCATAACCAGTTGCAGACCAGTTCCGGCGAAGATATATCGATCGGATTCCAGTGGCGCGCCAGCGTCATGGCGAACTCCGCACGCGACCCTTACTGGCAAGGCAGCGTACGGCGAGAGTCGTTGGATCACCCTGAATCGCAGGCCAACATCGAAGATGAATGTTCCATCTGCCATATGCCGATCACCCACTTGACGGCGAAGTCAGAGGGGCAAAAGGCCAAGATCTTCGAGCATCTCCCGATCTCTCTGGAGGATCAGGAGCATCGCGCTGCGGCGGACGGAGTCTCCTGTTCGGTTTGTCACCAGATCGACAAAGCACGCCTGGGAACAAGCGAGTCGTTCAATGGAAATGTTGTGATCGCAAGTCCGCAGGAAAAAGGTCCGCGGCCCGAGTATGGTCCGTTTGCGGTCGATCAGGGGCACCGGCGAGTTATGGAATCGTCGACCGGCGGATTTGTGCCAGAGCAAGGCGATCAGATGCGGGACTCAGCCCTGTGCGGCAGTTGCCATACTCTGAAAACGAAAGCGCTGGGGCCGGGGGGCGAAGAAATCGGGAGCCTGGCCGAGCAGATGCCCTACCAGGAATGGCTGCACAGCGACTACCACAACACGCGCAGTTGCCAATCGTGCCACATGCCCGAGGTGCAGGAACCGGTACGGATCACCGCCCTGTATGGCGCGCCACGGGAGGGCATGCATCGGCACGAATTCATTGGCGGAAACTTCTTCCTACAACGCATTCTCAACGGTCATCGGAATGATCTTGGTGTGGAAGCGCTGTCTTCGGAACTTTCGGCTGCGGCCGAGGGCACCACTCGATTTCTGGAAACGCAGTCGGCGCGGATAAGCATTCGCGATTTGCAGACGACCGCCACCGGGCTCTCGATGGCCGTGCTGGTGGAGAACCTCACCGGACACAAACTGCCGACTGCATACCCGTCGCGCCGAGCGTGGCTGCATGTGGTGGCACGCGACAACGGCGGTCACATTGTTTTCGAATCGGGAGCGCTCAATTCCGACGGGTCGATTGTGGGCAACGACAACGATGCCGATCCATTGCGATTCGAGCCTTACTACCGCCAGATCAACAGTCCCGAGCAGGTGCAGATTTTCGAGCCGATCCTGACAAACGCACAGGGGAAAGTAACCACTGGACTTCTGTCCGCAACTGGATATCTGAAGGACAGCCGGATTCTGCCCAGCGGCTTCGATAAGAGGACGGCCGAGCTGGATATCGCCGTCGCGGGCGAGGCCGCGGATGATCCCGACTTCAACGACAAAGGCGCGCTTACTCGCTATGTGATCAACACGGGCAATGCCGCCGGCCCTTTCCACGTGGAAGTGGAACTGTGGTATCAGCCCATCGGCTTTCGCTGGGCACATAATCTCGCGTCCTACAAGGCCATGGAACCGCAGCGGTTGTTGATCTGCGTTCGCCGGTGCGGCTCTGAACGTTCCCCGGCAGTTTCCGAGTTGGACAGTCCTAGGTAAGTGGTTCGGGAGCCACGATGGGCAAAGCCGATGACGGCGGCGGATACAGCCGCGCATACAGCGCCGGATAACGTTCGGCGAAGAAGTACATAGCATACGCCGGGAAGAATACGGCCACTGGCACGGAAACCAATGCGATCACGCACAACAACAGGACCACAACAATCGTCACGGCCAAGATGGCTGCGGTCACCGTGTATTCATTCCACCCCATGCCGCTGCCCTTGATAACGATGGTCACGATGACTGCGATGATCGCGGTCGGCACAATCACCACCAGAGATGCAATGGCCGACAGAATGCCGAATAGGATCGAGGCGGCAATGCTCAGCACGACCTTCATGGCAATGTAGCCGGCATAGCTTACCAAGTTATTTTTCATCAGGCCCAGCAGGCGCCGCCAGCCTTCCATAACACCCACGCCGTCAATGGCCATCACGGGCACAACGAAATCTTTTCCCAGCACCGTGATCAGGACCATCACCAGTCCGAACAGGCCAAATAATCCCAGCATGGGCAAGAAGGCCAGCAGCAATTCCGGCCCCGGGTGCTGGTGATTTCTTAAGACCGCGATCACCGACAGCAACAAGGGCACAAACAGAATCGCTGCCACCGCGAGCCCGAAGATGGAAAGTGTCAGCTGCCACCAGAAGAAGCTTGTCCCGGGTTCCTGCCAGCGCTTCCATCCATCTCGAAAAGGAGTGGCCTGCTTTCGCAACACCGCTTCGAAAAGCATGAAGCGACTGATACTCGAGACGTACACCCAAACCAGTATCAGCACCAGTGCGCCGCCCAGTACGACGAGCAGCAAACTGGCTAGTAGCGCTGGATCGATGCTGTGCCACAACCTGCCGGGATCGAACGGGCCGTGCGCCGGAGGAGCTTTGGGCGCACCGCCAAGCCGTTTCCAACTACTGCATCCGCCGCCCGAACTCATTTCACCAGTTGCCAGCCCTAACACCGCAACCCTGATCCACTGTTGCCAACGAAACGGCGCCCACAATTGCTGACGCGTGTGCTCGAACGCGCTGCTGACCACGTCTATCGCCGATTTTGGCAAAGGGACACTCCGTTGCTGGAATGGAGACGCCGAGCCTGCAAACTACTTCGAAGGCGGTAACGGGTCAATGGTTTTGTTGGCTGGCCAGGTTTCCTCGCGAAGAGGGGTTCGTACGGTGTAGCGCGGACGCCCTCGCCCGCGAAACGCCGGGCAACTCGCCGAGTCCCTCAAAAGCGTTTCTTCCGATGTCACAATTTTCATTAACAGCACGAAGCGCCGCGGGCGAGGGCGCCCACGCTACGCTA
>QIAI01000667.1:1933-3139 GCA_003224995.1 Acidobacteriota bacterium | reverse complement strand
AGGTCGTGGTGAAGTTGAGAGCTCAATAGCGGATTCCACAAGCCGACTTCTCTATTATGAGTACTCGTTCCGAGAATAGCCGCTTCTGAGTATAATTTGGGTCTATGTCGTATTGGACCAGAACGGGTCCCTACCGCTTGGTGGTGAGCGCCAAGTTTGGTGTCTTCGCTCTCCTCTTGGGTTTACTCGGCATGGCTGACGCTGAACAGCCGTCCGCAAAAGACGCAGGCCGACGCTCCTCGAACGGCACATTTTTCATCGACTGCCGAGGGAACAGGGATTCAAAGCGTGTCTTGAGTGCGGTCGCGCTTTCAGAGGATGCGACATGGCATGCCTATGTGGAAGTCACAATTGATCCGGGATGCCTGCACACCACTCGACTTTGGGTTGCCCAAGCGAATCGAGCGTACCGTTTGGTTTACCTGATTCCGCCGAAGCGCGACCTCACGGGGAACGGGATGGAAATTTTGGGCTGGGCCAGAAATTCCACCATGCTATTGGCTAAAACCGAACTGTGGCAGGACGGCTCGGATGCGCCGGACACGCAGCAGGTACTCGCCATCGACGGCGCGACAGGTATGGTGTACGAGCCCGATCCGAAAGCAACTCTTCAAAATCGTGAGGAGAAGCAATGCGGATTTCGCGTCACAGATGCGGGGTTTGGTGGGGATAGCAACATCGTCATTCTGGTTCGAGCTAAGTTCTTTACAGAGCTTGAGGCTGATGAAACAGAAGCTGACGTGCCTTCCGCAAAACGATGTGGGAATACGGAAGAAACCTGGAGCTTCAATTACGCGACTGGAGAAGTAAAGCAGGTGAGGAACACGGAGCCATTCCATCTGTTCAAAAAGGCTTTTATCCAAAATGGACAGTCCAAGTGAAGTACCTTGCCCCGCCTGCCGGGGTGCTGGGGTCTGTTCCGGCGCGTTGCTGCCGATCTGACTCCGGCAGTATTATGGGAGCATGAATCTCGGCTTCTCCGAAATGGTATTTCTCTTTCTCCTGGCCCTGATCATCTTTGGGCCAAAAAAGATGCCCGAGATTGGCCGGCAGCTGGGAAAAGCACTCAACGATTTCAAGCGCGCGTCAAATGAATTCAAGGCGCAGATCGAGAATGAGATCGCGAATATCGAGCGCGATTCGACCCCGCAGATTTTGCCTCCGTCGCAGCCTCCGGTAGGATCTGTCGCGAGCGGGACCTTGATC
>QIAI01000667.1:0-1801 GCA_003224995.1 Acidobacteriota bacterium | reverse complement strand
GGATTATCTTTTCGCTGAGTGCCGTGGCAGTGGGCTTCTTCGCCTGCTGGGGCTACGCCGAGCGGATCTACGGAATCATGCAGCGTCCCATCATGGTGGCACTCCAGCACAATGGGATGCCGGAGAAGTTGGTCTATCTCAATCCCACTGAACCGTTCAACATGTATCTCAAGGTGGCGCTGCTGGCGGGATTGTTTCTGACCTCGCCCTTTGTGCTCTACCAGGTGTGGGCGTTTATCTCGCCGGGGCTGTATCGGAACGAGAAACGCTACGTGGTGCCGTTCATGGTCTCGACCGTGGGATTGTTTTGCGCGGGCGGCTATTTCGGGTACAAGCTGGTCTATCCCCAGGCGCTGGAGTTTTTGATCGGCTACGGTAAGCAGTTTCAGCCGATGATCACCATCGGCGAGTACACCGATCTGTTTCTCACCATCATCATCGGGATGGGCGTGATTTTCGAGATGCCGATCCTGGTGTTCTTCCTGTCGCTGATGGGGATTGTTACGGCCGGCTGGATGTGGCGGAATTTCCGCTACTCGATCCTGGTCATTTTTATCATCGCCGCTATCCTGACGCCGACCACCGATATCCTGAATATGTGCATTTTTGCTGCACCCATGGTCGCCATGTACGGTTTCTCCATCGGGATTGCGTGGATCGTGCATCCCACCCAGCGTAGGGCCCGCAGAGAGAAGCAAGCGAAATGAAATCAGGATTGAAGAGCGCGGCCAGAATGGCTTTTCTGGTGGCCGTGGTGTTGCTGCTGGGAATCGCCTGCGCTCAGGGCAAGCATGATGCGGGAGCGAGCGTGTCAGCAGCTAGGGAGACGATCGCCGCCAGCATGGCAAGCGAAGCTCCGATGTCTAAGATGGCGGCAGCGGAGCTCGGAGCCGCGCCCCGAATCAATGCGGCTCGGGCCATGCAATACACGAACGAAGTCACGGCTTTCGGGGCCCGGCCGATTGGAAGTGCCAACCATATCAAGCTGGAGCAGTACATCGTGTCCCACCTCAAGGGAGATCAGGTTGCCGATGACGCCTTCATCGCGGATACGGTGGAAGGAAAATTTCCGGTGCGCAACATTCTCGCGAAGTTTCCCGGCACGAAAGAGGGAATCATCGTGATCGCGGGGCACTATGACACCAATTATCCGCTGCGAAATACCGGGTTTGTGGGAGCCAATGATGGCGGATCCTCGACCGCGATCCTGCTGGAAATTGCCAACCAGTTACGCGGCAAGAAGCGCGATGGATACAGCGTGTGGTTGCTGTGGACGGATGGGGAAGAGGCGGTGAAACAGTGGTCGGCGACGGATAGTCTCTATGGAACTCGGCACCTGGCAGAGAAGTGGCAGAAGGACGGAACCGCGAAACAGATTAAGGCATTCCTGCTGGCGGACATGATCGGGGACGCAGATCTGAATATCGAGCGCGATGCCAATTCGACGCCTTGGCTCGAAGATCTGGTTTATCAGGCGGCGACAAAGCTGGGATATCAATCGCACTTCTTTGCGCGGACGACGGGGGTCGAGGATGACCATTTACCATTCATGAAGATCGGCGTGCCGTGCGCGGACGTGATCGACTTGGATTATGGCTATGAGAATGTGTTCCATCACACGCCGCAGGATACCTTGGACAAGCTGAGTCCGAAGAGTTTGCAGATTGTAGGGGATGTGTTGCTGCAGACGGTGTGGATGGTGGATGCGCGCTAGTGTCCTCTCTCGCAAATTCGCGCCATAAATCAGTGATCCCGACCGGACCATAAGTGTGTCATCCCGGTGGTGCCATAAGTCTGTCAT
>QIAI01000364.1 GCA_003224995.1 Acidobacteriota bacterium | reverse complement strand
TTTCTGCTGGGAGTTTCGGGCAACAAGCTTCTCCTGGACGGAATCCCCATTGAGACCGGGCAAGCCGAGCGAAGTTTCGCCCAACTGCTGACGACCGCCGGTCTGGCCAGCATCAATTTTTCCAACCAAGTCACGGTAGAGGATTTCGCCCGCCTGGTGCGGGCGTTTGCCGTCGGCGGTTCCAAGGGGCAGGATGTCGCCAAGCAAATCAAAGAGGCTCTGGGCGATGGGAAAGGCACTTCGATCCGGATCAACGAAGTAAAGTTTGTAGCGGCGGATCCGGCCACGGGAGAAGTCACGATTGCGGCACAAATCGCCGCCCAGACGCTTGGGCCTGAGTCCAAGCAGTGGTTGAACGATCCGCAGAAACTCCTTCAATTGATTGCAGCAGCCGAAGGCGCAAAAGGTGGCGGCGGAGAGCCTGGAGGTGCGCCTATCGGCAGCGTGCCTACGGTAAGGATCGGCGGGGGCGGAGGGGGAACCGGAACCGGAGGCGGCGGCGGAACCGGAAGCGGCGGAACGGGCGTGTGGGACGGCAAGACTGTTCCTCTGCAAGAGGAAGAAGTCGTACAAGCGATTCGCCTGCTGACCCGCTTCAGCGAAGTTTCGGTGAACCCGAATGTTGCACCGGAAGACCTGCAGAGAGAACTCGGGCAGGCCGACCCAAATACTCGTGTCAACCTCCAGCAGCTGTTGGAAAGCCTGGCCAGCAACGTCCAGACCGATACCGACACTCCTCTGCTCATGAAAGCGGCGGAGCATATGGCCATCCGATTCGCGATGGAGCGTTACCAAAAAGGCGAGGTCAAGGTCAACGCCGTGCACCAGATGATGGAGCACATGAGCCGGCAGATGGATACCTTGCGGCAGATCCTGCGTGTGCAAGAAGAAAAGATGGGAAAAGCCGGCATTCTGGTGGAGTCGCATGCCGACATCCTCGATCGGATGTTCTGGTCGGAAGTCCCGGAAGCCGGAAAGAAAAGCGTGCTTACGTCGAACGAAGCACCTTGTGTGCCGCCCCGGAACGTGCGCCAGTTCGTGGAAGTCCTGCTGGAACGGGGCGACAACGAAGCCGCCGACAGCATCTTGCGAAATTATTTCAACTGCCTGGACGCGAAAGACACAGAACCTCGCAAGAAGATCGCGACCGGGCTTGCGCAATTAGCCGATCTCTATCCTGGTCCGGGTGGAGACTTGATGGCTTGTGCGATCCGCAAGCTCGGAGAGCAAATCTGCAAGGAACCCGATACTGAGCTGCAGGGTATGTTAAGCGCGGCGTTCGTGCGACTCAGCCAGGAAGCCAGCACCCGCAAAGTTTACGGAGCCGTGAGCGAAGTTTGCTCGGCCATGGAATCGATTGTGAAGTCGCGCCCTGTGCTCGGCAACGATCTGCGCCCGCGCATTGGGGTAGAAAACCGGCTTCCCGAGTTCATCGAAGAGGCACTACGGGTGGAGCAAATCCCCGAGGATTTACTGGGAGTTTTGCGGCGCACCAGCCAAGCCGCGGTGGAACATCTTGCAGACCGCTTCTTTCGTTGTCTTCGCCGCGACGAATGCGATCGGATGGTTGAACTCGTCCGCGAACTGGGCAAGGGCGCGGTTACGCAGATGCGCGAGATGCTTCGCACCGGACAGCCGCGCCAGGCATCTTCCGTGGTTGGACTTTTGAGCCGGCTTGACGTGCTGACTCTGCTAGAGCTGCTGCCGGTACGCCTGCCTGAATTTAACCGTTTCTACCATGACGTTGTGGTCCGGCAGATCGCCTACGGCGCGGCTACCGATCGTGGACGCACTCTTCTGGAGCTTCTGGAAATCCTCGATCCCCTGGTCATCCCTCAGGCGGTCGATGAAATCGGCATGAGCGGCGACCGTACTGCCGTGGGGCCGCTAGCCGCGATGGCTCGTGCGGGCGACGCCGAAAGCCGCTCAGCCTTCCTGCAACTCAAGGCAATCGAATCTCTAGGACGTTTGCGCGACACCGAGGCAACCACGGTTCTGCGCGACTTGCTCGAGACCAAGAAGATGTGGAAATGGACCCATCATCGCGAAATTCGCATCGCGGCCGCCCAGGCGCTTGCCAAGATCGACCCTCGCTATGGAAGCCAGATTCTTTCCGACAGCGGCCTGGAACCGGGAGAGTTGGCGATCGCAGCTTTGGATTCAGCGCCTGCCTGCCCCTGGGTCCGGCAACGGCGCTACGAACGCATCGTGCTTTCGAAGGCGCTTTCTGCCACGATCAGCAGTTCCTGGGGAAAGTCGAGCATCCTGATCCGCGAGATGAGCCTGGGCGGAGGCATGGGGACGAAGGAAGATAACCTACGCATCGGCTCGGAAGCGAACCTGGATATCTCGATGGGCGTTCGCCACGTTCGCGCTCAGGTGTTGTTACGCCGGGCGCGGGTCAATGAAGTCGGCTTTGAAATTGTGAATACGGATCTCGAAAGCCGTTATCGTCTGCGCCGCATCCTGGTAGACGCCATGCAGCGCGGCCCCGAAGGCAAGAACCAGGAGTGGGATGGAGTGCGCAAGACGTAGGGCGTCAGGTCTCGGGTCTCAGGTCTCGGGTTTTAACTCTCACCTTCTGCTTTTTAGGGATTTCGTCATTCAATAAGAAAGCCCCTGTCAGGATGGACAGAGGCTTTTGACGTTTTTGGCTAAAAGCTAAGAGCTGACGGCTAAGAGCTGCTCCCTAGTAAGAGCTGCTCTCCTACTTCACCTTCGCGAAGATGATCACCAAGGTGTACAGCGCCAGTGACTCGATGAGCGCGAGCCCCAGGATGAGAGCGAGCTGAATGCCAGGGCGGGCTGCAGGATTGCGCGCCAGGCCTTCGGCCGCAGCCGCGGTGGCTTTGGCTTGCGCCATTCCGCAAACGGCAGAGGCGATTGCCATGGCGAATCCAGAGGTGATGGCGACCCAGTTGACGGTGGACGCCTCGCCGCCCTGCGCGAAAGCCGGAACCGCCAGGCATAGCGCGGACAGAATCATGAACAAGTAGCTGAGTTTACGCATTGAGTGTGTCTCCTCGTATCAAACAGCCGCAGTGGGTGGTTGACGTCATCCCGTGCAGACGCCCTCACGCTGAGGCCGAGAAACCGGTTCGGGTTTCAAGTTTCGAGTTTCGAGCAAGGGGCGTACATATCGAGCGCCAACTCGAAACTGGAAACTTGAAGCTCGAAACTATTTTAGTGCTCTTCCGCGACCGCTCCTGCCAGGTACACGGTGGTCAGCAGAACAAAGATGTAGGTCTGCAAAAATGAAACGCCCAGGTGCAGTCCCAGAAAAAAGATCGGGACGCCAAGTGGCACCAGTGAAAAGAAGACTAATGTCACCATGTCACCGGCAAACATGTTGGCATAGAGACGGATGGTCAACGACAAAACGCGCGCCAGATGGCTAATGAGTTCGATCGGGACCATTAAGGGTGCGAGCGCGGGCATGGGGCCAGCAAAATGTGCCAGGTATTTCAGCCCGGCATGTTTAAATCCCTGCGCATGATAGTACATGAAGGCGACGATCGCACAGCCAAGGGGCACCACCGGGAGCGCCGTAGGCGATTCGAATCCCGGAATCAGTCCGATCAAATTGCAGAACAGGATGAATAAAGCCAAGCTGACCAAAAAAGGCGTGTGCCCCTCGCTATGCGGCCCGATGATCTCGTGACTCTGCCCCTCAATGAAGCCGACCACTCCTTCAAAAGTGTGTTGCAGGGCGCCCGGGCGATCCACCGACAAGCTGGCGCGCACGATCAGAAACACTATAAGTAGAAACAGGCAAACTAAGACTTCCATACCGAGCGAGTTCGGGATGGGTGCCTGTGGATAGTGAGGGTGAATGCCTAAGCGTTCGAGCAGGCCCGTCACAGCCGTTCCGAAGAGGCGATTCAGGATTTCGGTGAACCACAGTTGCTCAGGCATAGAAGGTCAGTCGTCAGCTATCAGTCGTTCAGCTTTCAGCCATACTCGTTTCAGTGGTCAGACTTGAACTAATTTTGCTGACGACTGAGGACTACGACTGAAGACTGAATTAGAGACCACGCGCCAAGGCTACGTAAGCTTCGTGAGCGGCTTCGCACGCGATGGCTGCTACGGGCAAGAACAGGCCTGCCAGGAGCCCGTAGAGGCTCGCGGGGGAAACAGTTAAGATACCATAGGCCGCCAGCCCCATCAAAACGTAGCGCAGGAGAAAGCGCGCCACGATTCCCTTCCCGGACCGCGGTTGGCCGGCATTCACGATACGATCTGCGAGTCCCTCGACTCCGCGTTTGAGCCAGAAGAAGTTGAGATAGGCGACTGCGCAGCCAAGCGCAAGCCCGAGGCCGGTGCGCCAGCTTAACCAGAACGAGGCGACCAACGGGAGCAGAAACGCAAGCACCAGCATGGAGCGCTGAATCCGAGGCAGCGCTCCTTCATACACCACTTCTGCGGCAGTTTTGTTCTCAGGTTCGAGCGCGGACGAGGGGCTCGATTCTGGAGGGGTCGGCATGGCAGTGTAAACAGGACTAGGTTTTCGAATCGGAAGAAGTGACCAGCCGGATGAGTGCGACAAAACCTGCGATGATGCCCACAATTAATCCTGCCAGGTAGAGCCAGGTAGTGTGCAACCAGCGGTCAAGAGCAGTTCCAACGAGCCATCCTACAACGGTTGCCGCCGGAAAAATGAAAGCCAGCTCGCTGTAGTTCGCCAGCTGCACGAGGACGCTTTTCTTGGGCTGGCCGGTTTCGGGGTTCTCGGGCACGGTGACCTCGGGTAAAAGCAGGTCCTTCGCTTTAATAAAAGCAGGCTTCGCTTCCGCTCAGGATGACAAACTTTGTGTTGCTCTAGCGTATCAGGTGCGCCAAAGGCGATGTTTCGCTGAGTCCCCAAACCCAATTCACGGCTTGAATCATGCTGTTGGGAAAGAGTCCGACAGCCAACGTGACGAACGCAGTGACGGCGAGCGCCACGCCCATTGCCGGACTGAGCGGAAGTCTTTCCTTTTCCAGCGGCTCCCGCATAAACATTGCATTCGCGATGCGCAAGTAATAGTAAAGTCCAAACACTGAATAAAGCACCGCCAGGGCGGCCAGGGTGAAATGCCCGGTTTCGACCAGGCTGAGGAAGATGAAGTACTTGCCCCAGAAGCCGGCCAAGGGCGGAATGCCGGCAAGCGACAGCAAGAACACCAGCATGAGCACGGCTTCGATCGGCGCTCGGGAATAAAGCCCCGCAATGTCGTCGATCTCATCCCCGATCACGTTGCGATGCCGCAGCGACGTGATTACTGCAAACGCGCCAAGGTTCATGAAGGTGTAGACAAGCAGGTAAATGAGGATGCCCTTTAAACCGTCGGGGTTAAAGCTGTCCCCGGTGCCAGCAATTAGTCCCAAGAGCATGTAGCCAACATGCGCAATGGAAGAGTAAGCCAGGAGCCGCTTGAGATTGCTTTGCGTCAGAGCCGCGAAGTTCGCGCCCGTCATGGTCGCGATCGCGACGAATACCAGGAATGGTACGTAGATCGGCCGCAGGGGAAACATCATTTTGAACAGCCGGATCAACATCGCCCAGCCCGCGGCTTTCACCGACACTGACATGAATCCGGTAATGCTGGTAGGGGCGCCTTCATACGCGTCCGGCGCCCATTGATGAAACGGAACCGCCGCTACCTTGAATAGAAGGCCGGTGGCGGTGGTCAGCATGGCAATTACCAGTATGGGGTCGGCATGCCCTCCGGACTGGGCCATCCGCTGTCCCAACCTGTCTTCAATCAGCTGCAGGTTGGTCGTTCCAGTCAGACCATAGAACAACGACAGACCGTAGGCAAAGATGCCGGAGGAAAAGGCGCCCAACAGCATGTATTTCAGCGCGGCCTCGTTGGAGCGTTTGTCGCGGCGCAGAAAACCGACCAGTACGTAGGTGGAGATCGCCATCAGTTCCAGGCCGATGAAGATCAACACGATGTCGTAACCTGCCGCCATGCACATCATGCCAATCACGGAAAATAGCAGCAGGGCATAATATTCGCCGTGATGACTGCAACCGCCGTCCCCGCGAGGAAGAGATAGAAAAAGTAGATGGCGAAGCGATCGACCACCAGCGTTCCCATGAAGCCCAGGCGGGCCATGATGGGACCGAGCGTGTGATACCAGGACTGGATTCTCCAAACGCCCGCTGCGGCAAATCCAATTCCCACCAGCGCGGCCATGGGATTTACCCATTTCCATTCCGGCCGCAACATCAGGTCGATGAGCAGAATGCCCATCGCAAACAGCGTCAACAACAGCATGGGCAATGAAAGCAGGTAGTCCACGCCCGTGAAATATTGAGCTACGCTGCCAGGCACCTAGTTCGCTCCCTTCGGTGAACCCGCTTTCGCGGTTCGGGTCGCCGTTGCGGGAACTTCTCCGGGAGTTGAAGCCACAACGTTGGAGTTCTTCGCCGCCTCCCGTACGGAGCGGGATATTTGAATAGTGGGCTGTTCGAGAATCTGAAAGAAGGGCTTGGGATAGAGACCAATCCAGAAGGCTATTGCGATCAGGGGAACGAAGGTTGCGATCTCCCGGGGAGTCAGATCGTGCAGCTTTTCATTCTTAGGATTCGTCACCGGTCCGAAAAACACCCGCTGATAAAGCCAGAGCAGGTAAGCCGCGGCCAGGATTACGCCGGGAACGGCCCACGCGGCCCATTTCCAGTTCTCCATAAAAGTGCCCTGGAGAATCGTGAATTCGCCCACAAAGCCGTTCAAAAGGGGCAAGCCCATGGAAGACAGGAACATGATCATCGTGATGGTGGCATATAGCGGCATCACGTTCGAGATGCCGCCGTACTCGGAAATCTCGCGGGTGTGGCGTCGCTCATAGAGCACGCCCACAATTAAGAACAGCGCGCCAGTCGAGATACCGTGATTAATCTGCTGCAGCACCGATCCACTCAGAGCCATCGGATTGAGCGCAAAAATACCCAGAGTGCAGAATCCAAGGTGGCTCACCGAGGAATAAGC
>QIAI01000665.1 GCA_003224995.1 Acidobacteriota bacterium | reverse complement strand
TGAAAGCTCACCCAACTGACGTTATCAGGCGTGGGTGTTGAAAAACTCACTCCCGAAGAGTGCTCAGAAAAACTTTGCGTTAGGAAGCCCTACAAGCGACGTTCGCCCCTTGGGTAGACATTTTCTATCCCCGAAATTTCGGCTGTTTTGAGAAAAACGGACTTTTTCAATACCCAGAGGAGGTTTCACTCACATTCCCACCGTCTGGCAATGTTGATGTGCTCTAAAAAAGCAGGAATCAGAACCCATCGTATCCCGCAGTAATAACAATATAGCTAGATAGATAAACTAAATAGTATGGCCTTGGAGAGAATAGAGTACCTAAGTTTGAGAGTCGCAGTAGAAGATTTGTGCATAGTCTTACATTCAACCTGTTTAAACCATCTACTCCGAAGTCAAGTCTAGAAGCATCTTGAGTTCTCGGGCCGTCGGCCCTCCTTCGTTAAGGGCCCTTTGCTGCTGATGATGGACTCAAGGGCTCATCTGGGTGTTTCTCTTTCACTAGTAGTCTCGATTGTTCACTCGTAAACTGCCTTCCTGCCGTTGCCAGCCCCTTTCTGAACCACCGGTCTGCCGTCATGTGTTTTCCCAATAATGCTTAGTCGTACGAACGTACATCTGAAATTCCAGTGAACAGTTTACACAGTGCAGCGATGCACGATTGCCGGACTCCAATTGTGGCCCAGCACTGGAATCTTTTCCGGATAAATGAAGGACGAGTGGTTTTCAGGTTTTGTGGTTTTCGCGATGCCTCCCGTCTCGGTTGTACAGTGCTGTTCATGGAAGGTGTAGGCACGTTCGAGGTTCTCGGGCCATTGCCCGTAGTCCTTAAAGACTTGCTGTCATTCTCGGATCTGTAGGGTTCATGTGAATCGCTTGCCTTTACTAGTAGACGCGACCGTTTACTAATAAATCCGCTTCGAATTCTCCGAAAAGGCTTTCTGGATAGCGTCCTTGCTTCGGGCAAATCTTAGTAAACGTGGTTTTCCGGTTTTTGCGGTTTTTGGCTTGCGGGTAGCCTTCGGTTTCGAGCCATCACACCTCGCAATTTCTTCATACCAATTACAGGGAAGGAATGCCTTAGAGACAGGAGCCGTGATTCAAAACGCTCATCGGGCGGAATTCTCGCCTGGGCAACTAACTCCAAAGTAAGCACTTAAAAATATATTTGCATACACCCCACGTTAAGGTGTAACGAAATCTGAATAGTGTAGGTATCGAGCAACGAAACCATGGAGAGGGAGCACAGAACGATCAATGCCGAAGAGAACAGAATTGGGAACTTGCAGCAAGTGTGGGGACTGGCGATCTGCAGTCGGTGTTTACCAAGCTTATTACAAGTCAGAAGGGGGGGAGCGTCCAAGTCGCTCCGAGGCCTTGGCTTCCGTATTGTTGGGGAATGCGCCGCGCCCTGCTCGACATCGCGAGCGTCATTCAAATGTATGCTCCATCATGTTAAGGAGTGGGCCACGGATTAATGGCGACGCGCCATATAAGAGCGAAACCAACTAAAAACGAAGTCCCACGCTGAACGGTGCTGAAGAAATGGGAACCCGTAGATGGTGCTCACCTCCAGTCGACCTCCGGATTGGCCGCTGAAGCAACGCTAGACGGCGCGCTGAAGGGATTTTGAGAACGATTCGACTCTCCCAAGAAGGAGTTTCGTGGGATTTCGGGTACGTATGCCGCGGCAGAAGATAATCCAAGGATTCGGATAGAAATTGGAACCAACTACAGGTTAGCAAATGATTTGACCGCGGAACTCAAATTCCTGCCGCGACCATGCGAGAAAACGTCGGTATAGGCCCATGAAATCGTCACGAACATCAGGATCGCGAAGCGTGACGGCTAGATGTTGGCGGACTGTTCGATGACGGCTGCGGATATTCGCCAACTCTCTGGAAAAGCCCCCTGATCTGCGGGCCCGCAACCTGAAGTGGGAAAGAACTTGCCTTTGGCAGTGCGCCTATCCCGAAAGTCACGATGCGCTGTACCGCAGGCAGATGAAGGAAGCAGCAACCCGAGCGGAAATACAGCTTGTAAGAGATGGCGATTTTTCAACAGTTATCTGTTGACATCATGACTCGGAATCCGATATAACGACATCCGACATATGAAAGACGAGCGCGTTCCTTCCTTCCAGACGCTCGGTGCCTTCCGTCCTCGAACCGCCGCGGTTATTAATGGCCTGCTATTGTCGATGGCCGTCTTTAGTGTGATCTGCTACGCCTTCAGGTACGGCTCCATGCACGTTCTCCACATGCGTATGCCGGAGATTCAGTTTGACACGCTACGATCGTCTTCACCATCTTCCCAACCGACAGTTCAACCTAATGACGGCAGCGTCGCGAGTGCAATGTCCGAGAAGGCAGCAGTCCCGCAACGTTGGGATAACGAGGCCCAGGGCCCATCTTCAGCCGCAAGCCAATCGTCGTTCAACGAACCCCCGCAAGCCCCCGGCCCAATCGCAGACGAGAACAGTGTCGCTCTGTCCTCAGTAGCGGCCAGCGCCAAATCTTATGAGGGCTCCGAGTCATCGTCCCGGCTGCGGCGGCAACGCGTGATTGATGCAGCGGCCGAGAATTTGAGGCAGTACTACGCTTATCCGGATGTTGGGCAAAAGATGGCGGATTAGCTGTTGGCGCACGAAAAAAACGGAGATGACGACGCTGCGGCTGACAGCG
>QIAI01000363.1 GCA_003224995.1 Acidobacteriota bacterium | reverse complement strand
TCAGATTTTTCAGTCACCAGCGGAGTGGCAAAAACAGCATCGAAATTCTTGGCTACTGCCGGGGCTGTCGCACTCGCACTCGCGGCTTTCACAATCGCGGAAGATCCCATCGAGGGTTCGGGTTTCGGTTCTGCCAGTTTTAATTCTGGAGTTTTGAGTTCTGCCGCTTTGAGCTCTGCGATTTTGGGTTCTGCGAGCTTCGGCTCAGCCGATGCGAGTTTCGGCTCTGAGAGATTGAGCGTTGGTTTTGGTTCGGAAACCTGCGCGGCAGGAGTGCTCACGGGACGCGTCGGCGCGAGCGCCGGCTTTTCTGGAATTGGAATGGGTGAGAATGTTGCTTTCGGCACTGCCGGGACGGCCGGAACGGGCGCAGCCGTAGCCACTGGGGCTACAGGAGTCAAGATCGCAGGCGGTACCGCTGGACGCGCCGGAACTGTGGTTGCCGCCGGTGCGGGCGCAACTGGACTCGCCGAGACGATAGCGGGCGAAACCATAGCTGCTGGTGGCGCAGGCACGGCGGGCACAGCCGCCGGGTGCACCACAGGAGCGAGTACGGGCGCCGCCGAAACTGGCGCTTTCACTTCTTGCGTATCCTTCCGGGCCATGCCGATTCCGGTGCGCAAGGTATTTCTGGCTTGTTCCAAGGACACCGGTTTGGTCAGCACTAAGCTCGCGCCCAGCCGGAAAGCGTTGGGCACGCCGGCTTTACCTTCCACGATCGCAATCGCGATGGAAACCTTATTCAGGTTGGACGCACGTGCACTGTTGAACACTTGCGTGGCATTCTGCACGTTGTCGCAGTCGACAATCAGCAGGTCGAAACGCTGCGTTGCCAGTCGCTTGAGGGAAAATGCAGGTTCGCTGGAGTGCTCAAAGCTGACTTCCAACTCGTCCAGAATCTGGGTGACCGCCTGGACTGCCTTCTCGTCGCCACATAACAGGAATGCACGCGTAGCCATAGTAAATCGATGCTACGAAGTGTAGTCACCATCGGCAAGTTACGGTGGTAAGGGGTGCTCAAGGGGCAAGCCTCGGCCCCGATTTGGGTTTTCCGGGGTGGAAGCTGGCACGTAGTAAATGAGTTACCAGCGATTATTTCGAGCAGCCTTGGGGATGGAACTGACATCAATAATAGATATAATGTAGGCATCCCTCTGGAAGTGACGTCCCTTCCTTCGCTGGTGATCACAAATCGATGTCGATGAAAGCAAAAGCTGCAATTCTGGTATCGTCGTTCGCCGTACTGCTGTTCATGGTCGTGGGCGGACTGGGTGGGGTGCGGGCCTCTTCGAATGATGGCGCGTACCGCCAACTGCAGGTGTATAGCGAAGTTCTGTCTCGCGTGAACAGCGAGTACGTGGAAGATCCCAATATTCCCAAGGTCACCGACGGCGCCCTGCACGGGCTGCTGGAAGCGCTGGACTCGAACTCGAGCTATCTCAGCCCGAAGGAATATCAGGAGTACAAGTCCAAGAAGACCGATGCCAAGGCGGATATCGGAGCTGCGGTTTCAAAACGCTTCGGATACGCTGCGGTGATTGCGGTGATTCCCGGCGGCCCCGCGGACAAAGCCGGCATTCAGGGCTCCGACATTTTCGAGGCCATTGAAGGACACAGCACTCGCGAGATGTCGCTGGCGGAGATTCGCGCACTGCTGAGCGGCCAGCCGGGTTCGAGCGTGAATGTTTCCGTGGTGCGCGCGCGCCGCGCCGAGCCGCAGAAACTGGCGATCACCCGCGACGTGGTTGCGATTCCGACCACCGTCGACAAGCTGATGGATGACAGTGTTGGCTACATCAAGGCCGACACCTTCTCCAAGGGAAAATCGCAAGAGATTGCCGCCCGCGTCAAGTCGCTGCAGAAGCAGGGCGCGAAAAAGTTCGTTCTGGATGTGCGCAACAACGGCGAAGGCGAGGAGTCGGAAGGCATCGCCACCGCGAACCTTTTCCTGAATCACGGAACCATCACGTACCTGCAGGGCCAGAAGTATCCGCGAGAGGCATTTACGGCGGATCCTTCGAAGGCCATCACCAACTTGCCGGTGGTCGTGCTGGTGAATCGCGGGACGGCGGGTGCGGCCGAAGTAGTCGCGGCTGCGATCCTGGAGAATGCCCGCGGGGACGTGGTCGGCGATAAAACATTTGGAGATGGTTCGGTACAGAAACTGATCGACCTGCCCGATGGGTCGGCGTTGATTCTATCGATCGCGAAGTACTATTCGCCCAGCGGTAAGGCGATCCAGGACACGGCGATCACTCCCAACGTGCTGATTGCGGACACTGACGAAGACGCTCCCCTGCCGGACGATGAGCAGGATTCCGTCGCGCCGGTGGACGAAAACAAGCCCAAAGCGCCTCAGCAGGATGAACAATTGCGGAAGGCGATCGAGGTTCTCAAAAAACGCGAGACGAAGGGTTAAGCCTAGTTGTCGAGGGTTTGAAAACGCGCGTCTTTATGGCGCGCGTTTTGTTTTTGGAGCCCGGCAGGTCTGCTGGGTAGTTCAGCACAGAGGCACAGAGAAAAAGCCATTTTTCTTCTTTGTCCATTCCCGCGGGAGAGTCTGCAAAATCGCGTTGGCTGGTATCCTGAAGGCATTCCATGAATTTGACCTACCAGGAGCAAACGCCGGTCGAGGCCCCGGGGCGGAAACTCGTGGGACGCGTGGTGCTGGGATTGCTCGTGCTGGCCGCCGCGCTCCTGGGTGCGACGGCCGGACTGCTGCTGGTGTATTCCACTGACTTGCCGCAGGTCGATGATCTCGAACACTATCGACCCAGTTCGATTACCGAACTCTACGACAACCACGGACGCATCATCGGATCGTTCGCATTGCAGCGGCGGGTGGTGGCTGCCTACGACGACTATCCCCAGGTATTGCGCGAGGCGCTGATCTCTACCGAGGACAAGGATTTCTTCCGGCATTCCGGGGTGAATGTGTGGCGGATCATAGGCGCGGCGTATCGCGATATCGAGTCCGGCGGGCGCGTGCAAGGCGCTTCTACACTCACCATGCAGCTGGCCCGCAATCTTTTCCTTTCTCCCGACCGTTCCTTCCATCGCAAGATCCAGGAAACTTTGCTGGCCATTCAGATCGAGCGCAGGTTCACCAAGGCACAGATTTTCACGCTGTATGCCAATCAGATTTTTCTGGGGCACGGCGTCTATGGTTTCGAATCCGCCTCTGAATTCTATTTCAGCAAGCCCGCGAAGAAACTCACGCTCGACCAGGCGGCCCTGCTCGCGGGACTGCCCAAGGCTCCGCAGTACTACTCGCCCTTGCTGCATCCCGACCGTGCGTTGAAACGGCGAAACCTGGTGATCAATGCCATGCTCGAGGATGGCAAGATCACTGCCGAACAAGCGACCGACGCCAAAGCGAAGCCGGTCCAGTTGAACGTGCAGCATGACCCCAATTCGCTGGCGCCCTATTTCGTCGAGGAGATCCGGCGCTACCTGGAAAATAAATACGGCAGCGACCAGGTGCATGAAGGCGGGCTGCGAGTGTACACCTCGCTGGACATGGATCTGCAGAAGGCCGCCAATCAGGCCGTGCTCAACGGGATCGCAGCTTACGAACGGCGCCACGGCTGGAAAAATCACCTGCAGCATGTGTTGTCGGGCGACATGACTCTGGAACGCTACGATGACCCTGACTGGGAGGACGAACCTGAAGTGAACAGCTATATTCACGCGCTGGTCACGTCGGTGGCACCTGGCTCCGCGACCGTTCGCTTTGGCCGCTATCACGCGACCCTCACCAAGCAGGATGCGGCCTGGACGCAGAAAAAGATTCAAGACATATTGAAGCGCGGGGACGTCTGTTACGTAAAAGTTCTCAGCCTGAATGCCGGGGCAACGGCGCGGGTCAGCCTGGAGCAGGATTCCGGAGCGCAGGGCGCGCTGGTCGCGATTGATAATGCCGGCGGCGAGATCAAAGCCATGGTGGGTGGCCGGGACTTTAATGAATCGAAATTTAATCGCGCCACGCAGGCGTTGCGACAGGTGGGGTCGTCGTTCAAGCCCTATGTCTACACCGCGGTGATTGATCAGGGCGGAAGCCCCGACGATACCATCCTGGACGCGCCCATCACGTTTCAATCCGGGAGCACTCCCTATACACCGCATAATTACGACGAGAAATTTGAAGGAACCATCAGCTTGCGACGGGCGCTGGCCCAGTCGCGGAACATCCCTACGCTACGCCTGGCGGACCGGATCGGTATCAAGACGGTGATCGACTACGCGCGCCGCTTCGGTGTCACCTCTAACCTTCCGGCCTATCTCCCGGTGGCGCTGGGCGCAGCCGAGATCACGTTGCTGGAGCAGACCAGCGCCTATAGCGTGTTTCCCAACGACGGCGTGCGACTCACTCCGCGCTACATCACAAAAGTTACGGACTATGAAGGGCGCGTCCTCGAAGAAGACTTCCCCGATGTGAAGGATGTGATCTCCTCCCGCACCGCGCGGGTTATGACTTCGATGCTGCAGGAAGTGGTGCAGCACGGAACGGCGGCCTCGGCGGCCAGCCTGAAACTTCCTCTGGCCGGAAAAACCGGCACAACGAATGATTTCACCGACGCGTGGTTCATCGGCTTTTCGCCGAACCTGACGTGTGGCGTGTGGATCGGATACGACGAGAAGAAGACGCTGGGTGCGAAGGAGAGCGGAGCGCACGCGGCTTTGCCCATGTGGATCGATTTCATGAAGTTCGCGCTTGCCGGGAAAGATCCGGGAAGCTTTCAGGCGCCGCCCATTGTTCCGCCCAGCCCGAGCGCGTTGAAGGTGGATACGCCCGATGCGGCTCCCGCGGGAGACGAAGTTCGCTGAGCCTGGTTTGTAAGATCATCGAAAGACCTTGGTGGGCGCGGGTTCCGGGTAATCAGGCGGGGACATGTCCATACGCTTGTCCGCGATGCACTGAGGTGCGGCGCACTCCCCGTGCGCTTGTGCTAAGTTGAACTCACCACAAGCGATAAGTTCTTAAATCGATCGAAATTGGCGTGGCATGCCACGCAAGCTCGCATCCCGAAGGAGTTCACGACAGGCATGCCAGCCCCATTGTTCAGCCGACTCATCGAGAAACTCTGTCCTCATCGCTTCTCCTGGCCGCACAGCGGCGCGCACGGGCAGGATTACCAGGTCTGCCTGATTTGTGGAACGGCCTATGAATATGACTGGATTACGATGCGCCGCACGCGTCGTTTGGAAGAATTGAGCAAAGGCTCGAGCGCGCCGTTGTCAGGCAAGCAGCCTGACGCTTAAGTCCGCCATAGCAGCGGTGTCTGAAATGGAGAGGCGACCGTGGTGGTGCCGGCGGCACACAAGGCCCTTCGACTGCGTTCGGCTGCCGCCTCACTGCGCTCAGGGTGACAGTTTTTCTAAATACGTTCAGCGTGATAGTTTGCCTCAAACGTTGACAGTGCTTGGTGATTCTCTTCCTCTGTCAGGCAAGCAGCCCAACGCTTAAGTGCGCTACAATCGTGGCGATGGGTGAAAATTCAGCGGCGGCTGTGGTGCTTTCGGCAGTCACGCAAGGCCCTTCGACTCCGTTCGGCTGGCGCCTCACTGCGCTCAGGGTGACAGTTCTGGTGAGTCGGTGAGAGTTCTTGGGGATACATTTCCCGAAGCTAGTCAGCAGCCGGCCAGCGTCTCTCGGTGGTGCGCTCTCCGCGAAAATGCTCGCCCAGGGTTTTGACCACGGAGTTGAGCCCTCCCGACAAGGTGGTCTGTAGGCGCTCCACGGACTCCCGTTCCATTTCTTCCATGGAACGCGCGAAGGTTCGCAGGGTTTCGGCCACTCGCGCATTCAAAGATTGCAGCGCGGAGTTTTCGATTTCCTTCTGGATGACCTGCAATTGCGCACAGGCCGACTCGACGCGAGATCCCATCTCCCGCGAGCCTCGAGTCTCCAGCTCGATCATGATCTCATCGACCGCACTCTCCAGCTGCTTGCGAACGTCTCCCAGTGTGTTGCTAGCCATCTGTCCCAGGCGCTTGTCGAGGCCGGTTTCGAGGCTGCGTGCTGATTCATCGAGCTTCGCGACCCGATCGTCCAGTTGGGCCACGGCCTCGTCGAGCCGCGTTTTCTCTTCGTTCATGGCGGCTTGCACCTGCTCGAACTCCTGGCGGCGTACCGCGTGCTCTTCGCCCAGATCGTGCTGCATGACACTGAACAGATCTTCGCTCAGGTGCTTCAGACGATTTCCGGCGTCGACCACGTGCTGGTGAAATTCACCCATACCACGATTGAGGTGCTCGCGCTGGTTCTCTGCGATGTCGGCAGAGAGGGAGCGAGCCCGCTCCTCGACGGTATGCAGTTCGCGGGTAACCTTCTGCAGGAAATCATTGTGGGTTTCCGAAGTCTTCTGTGCGATGGCCGCTTTTGC
>QIAI01000362.1 GCA_003224995.1 Acidobacteriota bacterium | reverse complement strand
GGGAAATGAATCATCGCCACAAAAAGAAACATCATGACGCCGAACAGCAGGCCGGACCAGCGCACCAGAATCCTGGTGGCGATGCTCAAAGATATGGCGATCAGCGCAAAGCCGACGAAATAGATCCAAAACAAACGCCACGGCATGTAGGGCGGCACCAGGTCGATCATGAATTTTCCGGCGGAAAGATGTTCAGCGCCGAAGACCGCCAACGGGATGGCGAAGCACAAGTTGGTCAGGGCTACGATCTTGTCGAGGCCGCGAGCTTGGGCGATCTCGTTCTTCGCGGCCAACAAGCCAACCACCAGCAGCGCGACGCCGGCGGCGGACATCGAGAAAGCGGTGCGCGAGAATTCAAAGAAGACGGCGAGGATGATTGGCTGCATGGATCTCCCGAATAGCACCGAATTCTACGACGAAGTTGGTTCAGGAGTGCAAGTCTTCGTCTTTCAATGGGCATGGTTGTCGAAAGCAGGCGATTGCAGGTCATTGACATATTGTTATGGGATGTTTAGGACACGCGGAAGAGGTTTCGGAAACGCCTTGCAGACGCCAAAAAGCGAGCCTCAGGCGCTGAAGCGCAGACCTAATTTCAACGCATAGCGGTACCACCAAGGTCCTGCCCTTCCCGTTACGCGCGCCCTCCGATTTGCGCTCTTCCCGATTCGCGCCGCCCTTGTCGATTCGCCCCTTGTCGTTTCGTGCCCTTCTCGCACTTTTCCGCAGCTTGCTAATGTGATGTCCCAGAAATAAATATCCGGTTGTTGAAAACACAAGGTCCCTCCACTCCGCTTCGCTCCGGTCGGGATGACAGACTTGTGCTGATCGCAGACTTATGCTGATGGCAGACTTATGCTGATGACAGACTTATGCTGATGACAGACTTATACGCGAATTTGCGGGACAGGACACTAAGGCCTATTGAAAGTTGCCAAACGGTAGGTAACCACGCGATTGCAGGTCATTGACATATTGTTATGGGATGTTTAGGACGCTGGAAGGTGTGCCCGGATACGAACTGTTTCACGGGTGAGTGTCGCCATTGAAGGAACCCAGGTTAGCGTGCAAACAGCGCACGCGAACCTTGGGCACCCGGCAGTCATTGACATCTCTGCTCCGGAGTCGCGACACTAGCCGGCTGCTGCAGGTGCGGGTTCGGGCTTCTTCTCGGGGTATTCAAATACGCCACGCCCGGACTTGCGTCCGAGCCTTCCTGCTTTTACATACTGGACCAGCAGCGGCGCAGGACGGAATTTCTCGCCTAGCGTCTTGTGCAGGTACTCGAGAATGTGCAGGCGGGTATCGAGCCCCACCAGATCGACTAACTCGAACGGTCCCATGGGGTGGTTCAGGCCGAGCTTTAAGGCTTTGTCGATGTCTTCTGCGCTGGCAATGCCTTCCTGCAACATGTAAAAAGCTTCGTTGCCGATCATGGCGTTGATGCGGCTGGTTACGAAACCTGGGGACTCGCGGATCACGACCACTTCTTTTCCCATGCGCTTGCCAACGTTTACCGCGGTGTCGAGCGTATCGTCGTCGGTCTCGAGCGCGCGCACGATCTCCAGCAGCTTCATCTTGTGAACGGGATTGAAGAAGTGCATGCCCACGATTTTTCGGGGACGATAAGTGACACTGGCAATCTCGGTGAGGCTGAGCGAGCTGGTGTTTGAGGCGAGAACTGTGGTAGGGCGGCAGATTTTATCGAGCAGGGTAAAAATCTCGATCTTGGACTCCAGTTCTTCGGGCACCGCCTCGATGACCAGGTCGGCCTGGCGCGCGGCCTCGTCGACGGAACCGGCGAATTCCAGGCGCGAAAACGCGGCGTCGGCATCGCGCGCAGTCACCTTACCTAAATCGACCGCTTTGTCCAGATTGGCGCGGATCTCCGACTCAGCGCGGCGCAGAGCGTTGGGGAGAATGTCTTCCAGGATGGTGCGGTAGCCGCCGAGCGCGGCTGAGTGGGCGATTCCGCGCCCCATCGTGCCCGCTCCGATCACCGCAATCGTCTTGACGTCGGCCACTACTTGCCGCCGCCCTTTGCCAGTTGCGAGAGCACCTCGCCGAAACCGCTGGTAACCGATCCCATGTACTCGGAAAGGCGCTTCTTTTCTTCATCAGTGATCGTGCCAAGAGTCGAACTGATACGGCGAAGGGTGGCGTTGATGTCGTCGACGTAATTCATCAGGCGGATGAGTTCACCACTTGCTGGCATATGAGGGCTCCTGCGCTCGCGACTCGAGACATGGCTGCAGCCATGGAACCAGGCCACACAGCATCGGACGCAAGCGAACTTTCCATTCTCAACGGTGCAGGGAAATTAGTAAAGCACTGGACACGGCGTCCAGGCCAACTCCCGCGTAGAATGTCGAAGCTTCAGGAGAGCATCATGGCGAGCACGGGCGCACTGGTAGCCGAGGAACGCACCTCGATATTGCACATCGCGCGCACCACAATGGCTGCGCTGGCGTCGCAGTTGATTGCGCAAGCTCTGCACATGCCCGAGCCCTATTGGGCAACGGTCACGACCATCGTCGTCATGCAGTCTTCGCTCGGAGCGGCATGGAAGGTGTCATGGAAAAGGCTTGAGGGAACCGTGCTGGGCGCGCTAGTCGGCGGGTTTCTGGCCTCCCACTTTAATGGCAACCTGATCGCCTTCGGGATCGCGATGGTAGGAACCGGGCTGGTCTGCCTGATTTCAGGGCTCGATCGCACGTCCTATCGCTTCGCGGGCATCACGCTAGCGATCATCATGCTGGTGACGAGAACGCAATCGGCGTGGACCATCGCGGCGCACCGGTTTGTGGAAGTGGCGTTGGGAATCGCGGTGGGATTGTTGCTGGCCGGCTTGTGGCCGGAGCGATTGCGAACATCCGGAACTGTATGAGATTCGACGGCTGAAGCGGCTCGACGCTCGGTGTGTCTGGCAATTGCGGCACACATGGGATGGGTGAAGTCGGATAGGATTAAGCAAGTATGCTTCGTGATCCCAACCTGGTCCCGCTTTCCCGCCAACACCAGCACGCGCTGGCTTTATGCGTGCGCATTAATCGCGCAGCGCTGGCGAGCGATATCGAGGTCAAAGCCTGGCAGGCGGAGATCCAGCAGCACTTCGAACAGGAGATCCAATACCATTTTGCAGCGGAAGAAGCATTTCTGTTCCCTGCCGCTCGTCATTATCCTGAACTGATTCCACTGGTGGATGAACTACTGGGCGAGCACGAGCAGCTTCGTAGCTATTTTGCGCAGTCCGCGAGCGCCAGCCTCGACGGTCACGGCATACGACAATTCGCCGACACACTTTCCGGTCACATCCGCAAAGAAGAGCGGCAACTCTTCGAAGAATTGCAGACACGCGTGGCAACTGAAACGCTGCTGAAGATCGGACGTCAGATTGAGGAAGCGTTGGCGGCTGCTCCGCAAGCGTGCATCACGCCGACGGAATCAGTTTTGTCGAAGCTTTGATCCAGGCGGTGATACCGGCGAAAATCCTTGAGGGCCTCGCGTCCCATGTAGCGCTCAAGAAGCAGGAGTTCGGCCTGGCGAAGGTCTACGATGACCAGGCCATCGAGCGCGTCGGAAAATCTGCGATCCAAATTGAAGCCGAGAAACCTGCCGCCAACCCTGGCATACTGCCTCAGCAAAATCGGCAATCCTTTGCCGTCCAATTCAAGGTCGGTGGGGGCCTTTAGATACAGAGCATGAACCTGTTCGAGAGGAAGGAGTTTACCAGCAAAGCCCGGCAAACCCGCGAGCGCGGGCGCATTGGCGAGCACCCCCGTACGGGTGGCGTCTTCCATGGGCGACACAATGGGCATGCTCGCATTCATAGCTGAAGGAGTTTGCGCAGCGATGAAAGACAAATGAATTATTGGTAAATCAGCGAGGAGGGATACACGAAGGTAACTACTTCTGGATTGAATTTAAGCCGCGAACTCTTCTTCGGGCGGGACGGGTAAAGGTTGCGGCAGGCGGTCGGTGACTTCCGCAAGCAGCGCCATTTTTTCGGCCAGGCTTTGGGTGAGTGCGCCGGGCCGCAACCGCCAACGCCAGTTTCCGCCGTTCTTACTGGGAGTGTTCATGCGGGCTTCGCTGCCCAGTCCCAATACGTCTTGCAGCGGAACCACCGAGAGGCTGGCCACAGAACTCTGTGCACCGCGCACAAATGACCAGTGAATGCCGTCATGGGCGCAACCGAAATAAGCTTCGGCACTGCGCCGCTCCTGCGGGGTCGCGCCCGAAGTCCACCATCCGACCAGGGTGTCGTTGTCGTGCGTGCCGGTATAGATCACGGTATCGGGGGTGAGCTGCTGCGGAAGATACATATGCGCGCCGGTATCGCCGAAGCCAAACTGCAACACCGCCATTCCCGGAATTTCGAGGTGGTGGCGCAAGGCATGCACGTCCGGGGTGATGTAGCCGAGATCTTCCGCGAAGAAGGGCAGGCCACCAAGCGCCTCGCGCACTTTTGCGAACAGATCCTCCTTGGGACCATCGACCCACTGACCATTGATGGCGGTGGGTTCACTGGCGGCAATTTCCCAGAACTGGGCAAACCCGCGGAAGTGGTCAAGCCGGATGTAATCGCATCCCTGGGTTGCGGCACGCAGCCGGGCGACCCACCAGGCGTAGCCTTGCTGCTTCATGACATCCCAACGATAGAGGGGATTTCCCCAGCGCTGACCGGTCTCGCTGAAGAAGTCGGGAGGAACTCCGGAGACGACTTCGGGAAGGCGAGAGGCATCGAGCCGGAACAGTGCAGGATGCCGCCAAACATCGGCGCTGTCGTAGTTTACAAAAATGGCGATATCACCCACGATGCGTATGGATTTTTTGGCGCAGTAGTGGCGCAAGGCGCGCCATTGCTCGGAGAAGGCGAACTGGAGCACGCGACGCATCATCAGGTCGTCGGCCATTTCGCTACGGACCTTCGCCAGTGCAGCGGGTTCGCGGTGGGCCAAATCGTGCGACCATTCGTTCCAGTTGGCGAGCTTGTGATGAGCGCGAAGCGCGTCGAACAAAACAAAGTCGTCGAGCCATTCCACATTGTCGTGGCAGAAGCGTTCGAAGCGCGCACGAGCATTGCCCTGCATGCTTTTGGAAAAATTTCGCGCGGCCTGGGCGAGCATTGGCATTTTGCTGGGGAACACGGCATCGTATTGCACCGGTCCGTCGGCAGGGGGCAAGTTCGCGATTAAAGAGGGTTCAATCCAGCCGCGATCGGCCAGACGTTCGAGGCTGATCAGAAGAGGATTGCCGGCGAAGGCGGACGTGGCGGAGTAAGGAGAGTTGCCGTAGCCCAGCGGCCCTAAGGGAAGGACCTGCCAAAGTCCCTGACGAGCCGCAGCGAGGAAATCGACGAATTGGTAGGCCGAAGGACCGAAATCGCCGATACCACCTCGCGCCGGCAGCGAGGTGGGGTGCAAAAGAATACCGGTGGCGCGAGGAAAAGGCATGCGTCTTCAAATGGAGTGAATGGGATTTCTTGCGCGGAGTATTTCCTCGCGTAAGGCTTGCGGGCGAACACATGGTCACACTCCGCAAACCAGGTTTAGAAGCCCTCTTCGCCACCCTGGTTCTTGCTCAGGTTTTTCATCTCCTGCTCGTTCACTTTGATCTTTCCGGACTTTTCCATCTGCTGGCGGAGGTTCGCGAGGAACATGCCAAAGAGATCTTGTTGTTTGTTGCGCAAAAGCCCGTCACGGATCTGATCTTTTTTCGCGGCAAAGTCCTGGTCCGTGGGTTCCTGCTTCTGAAGGATGGAAAGCACAACGCCGTTGGACCCGGCAGTGATCGGACCGCTGATCTCGCCGGGCTTCATGGTGAAAGCGACTGAGGCCTGTCCCGTCATGCTGCCAATGTCGGGAACCTGACCATCCGGCAAGACAAAGTCGCTGGTTTTCATCGCCGCGCCTAATTCCTTGGCTACCTTCTTGAGATCGTGTTCCGTCTTGGCGCGGTCGGACAGTTCCTGTGTTTTCTGATTCAGCAGGATGCCGGCACGTTCGTTCTTGAATTCCTGCTCGACCTTGGAGCGGATTTCCTCAAACGTCGGAGTGGAGGGAGGCTTCACGGCTAGAAGTTGAAACACGACCGCGCCCTGGGCGATCTGCGCC
>QIAI01000361.1:7559-13755 GCA_003224995.1 Acidobacteriota bacterium | reverse complement strand
TGGCCTTTTATGAGGCGGCAATTCCTGTCAATTGCACTGACCTCACGCATTTCGTCATCGGTCAACGGATGGCTTACGACACCTTCAAGGTTGCTGAGGTAATGGTCGCGGTTGATCGAGAATGGAATCGGTACCTGCCCGCGCTGCACGGCCCACTTCAGACATACGACTGCGGGATGCACTCCCAGGCGGTTGGCAACCTTGACAATCACCGGATCGTGAGTCGGTTCGGTGTCGTCAGGCGTACGATCTCGTTCCGGCCGTGCTGGTGATCCAATGGGGCAATATCCGACAGGGATCATGCCGTTAGACCTTACGAAATCGAACAGTTCCTGCTGCTGAAAGTGGGGGTGCAATTCCATCTCATTCACGGCCGGCTTGATGCGAGCGTCACGTAAAAGAAGCTTCAATTTCGGGATCGTCATATTGGAGGTCCCGATGTGACGAACCAGGCCCGAGTCGACCAACTCCTCCATCTGGCGCCAAGTCTTCATAAACTCAGCGTGGAGGTATGGCTTCGCATTCTTGTTGCGGGACGTGACATCGCAACCGGGAGGATGGTAATTGGGGAAGGGCCAGTGCACCAGGTAAAGATCAAGATAGTCCAGTCTCAGGTCGGCGAGAGACTGCTTGCACGAAGGAATTACGTCGTTTTCCCCGTGTTTGTCATTCCATAGCTTCGAAGTGATCCACAACTGGTCGCGTTTCGTGGTTCCGAGAATCTGCTGGAGCGCGGAACCGATCTCGTGTTCGTTGCCATAGACGGATGCACAATCGAAGTGCCGATAGCCGACGACCGCGGCACCTACCACGGCAGAGGCAACTTCAGAGCCAGAGACGTGGTCCGAACCAAAGGTCCCCAACCCGATCGCAGGCATTCGGGCACCGGTGTACAAAACCTTCTGGGGAACAAGTCCAGGATCAACACTCCCATGAGTCGGTCTTGGCGCACTCTGGACATTCATGTCGAACCCTCATCTTCCGCGAACCGGGGGCTTCAGGCCTTACTCATGGATCACGAGCAGGTAGCAAAAAGCACACAGAAACTGTACTCGAAGGAAGATAATCGGTAAAGTTATCGATGTCAATAAACACTGCTGCGTCCACCTGCTGGTGCTCTGCAAACCGGTCGCCGCGCGTGTTCTATATACTGTTGAACAATCTATGAGCACACGAATGAAGGACATCGCCAGGGATCTTGGGGTATCCGTGATCACCATTTCCAAGGTCCTGCGCAATCATCCCGACGTAGGAGACGAGACGCGCGAGCGGGTTCTGGCCCGGGTGAAAGAACTTGATTACCGCCCCAATCTGGCTGCCCGGAGCCTGGTGACCGGGCGCACGTATCTGGTCGGCCTGGTGGTTCCGGACCTGCTTCATCCTTTCTTCGCGGAAATCGCGAAATCGCTCTCAGAAATCTTGAGAGGGAGCGGCTACTATCTGATCATTTCCTCCTCTGAAGAAGACCCCGACATCGAGGAACAGGAAATTAGTCAACTGCTGGCACGCCGCCTTGACGCAATAATAATCGCGTCTTGCCGCTCGACCGTGGACCTCTTCTTCCGAATCGAGAAGCAGAAGACTCCCTATGTGCTGATCGACAGAGTCTTGCCTGGCCTTGCGGCCAATTTCATTGGAGTGGACGATGAGGCAGTCGGAAGGCTAGCCACCTCGCACCTGATCGATATCGGGTGCAAGAGAATCGCACACATTCGTGGCCCGGAAACAAGCACGGGTATTCGCCGGGTCGAGGGTTATAGGCGAGCCTTGGCACAAACCGGACGGAGAGTCGTTGACAACTACATTATTACGGAACGCAAAGGAGATGTTGATACCAAGCAGCGCGGCGCGGACGCCATGCGCGAACTCTTAGGTCTCAACCCAAGGCCGGATGGAGTCTTCTGTTTTAATGATCCGCTCGCGATGGGCGCGATGAACTATGCGATAGATCAGGGAATACGCATTCCAGAGGACATCGCGGTGATCGGCTGCGGAAACCTTCATTATGACGACTCGTTGCGTGTCCCGCTCTCGAGCATCGACCAGCACAGCCGGCGAATCGGCGAGGAAGCGGCGCGAATCGCACTTGGAATCCTGAACTCCAAAATGCCGCCCAGGCCTGAAACGGTCGTGCTGCAACCGGAATTGATCGTGCGCCGATCGACCCAGCGACGGGAAGCGAAGCAGGCCTCTTCCAAGACAAAATCCCGCAGCTAGCCTGTAAGCTGAACGTGATTTATTCCTGGTTGTTCACTCAAGGCTCAAACCTGAAGTGTTCAAAGTTCATGCGTCGCTCGTCAACGCCCCCTCGGCTCCGACTGGCTCTCCCATCATCGGTTCTAAACTTGTCTCGCGACTGCTGGTAATTCATTTAAGATGTCGATACAGTTACCGCTTATTATTGGAAGCTCGATCACTCCGTCGAGTCTTCTGATTTCGACGCTTGGCATGATTCGCGGCGGAGCGCTTATCTATATGGATCGCAGAATTTTCTTGGTGTCCAGTGGAGCTTTGACGTTCAGCGCTTTCGCACCATCGCTCTCGCGATTTGCGCCTGCCTCGACAAGCTCAGAACCATTTCAATGGAAAACCAATGAGCTGGTTTTCTCGTTCGACGTGAGCGCCGGAAGGTTGCGCCAGAAAGCCCTCGTCCCATTGGGTCTTACCCTGCCCGCAGGTGACCATTCCTCCGGTCCCGAAGTCGCCCTTCAATGCAGCGGCGAAAATTCGCCCGATCAAGGTATGAAGTCGGGAGTTGGGGAGCCGGGAGCTCGGCTGCTGTTTGCAGGACAGCGCGAGGAGTCCACAGCCAGCGGCAAGCGCCTCGTGTGCATGCATACGGATCCGATCCTGAAACTGAAAATTGAGTCTGTTTATGAGGCCTTTGCAGGAGTTCCCGTGGTCCGGCGCTACGCTCGGGTCACCAATACCGGCAGTTCTCCAGTGGGTATTGAGTTTCTAAGCTCAGCGATGCTGCACGGTCTTGCCGCACCACAAGCGTACGACCGTGAACTCCGCATCCATGTTGCCCTGAACAGCTGGATGGCGGAGGGACAGTGGCACACCCTCCGTCCCTCGGAGATGGGATTCGTAGAGAACGAGCGGACAAGCTGGTCTGAAGCGCGAGCAGAAAGCATCGGCAGTTGGTCGACAGAGCGGTACTTGCCGATGGCCATGGTCGAAAACACCAGGCTAGGTCTCACTTGGTTCTGGCAGATTGAACACAACGGATCCTGGTACTGGGAAATCTCGAATATTTCTGCGCGCGACAACTACGCCGATGATGTGTACGCGTACCTCGGGGGCCCCGATGATCTGCATTCTGCAGCATGGAAGGGCTTGAACCCTGGGCAGACCTACCAGACTGTTCCGGTCGCAATCGGATGTGTACAGGGCGGATTCAGCAATGCGGTAGAGGCTTTAACCCGCTACCGGCGAGTTGTTTGCGAAAAATCGCATCGCAGAAACTCGCAATGCCCGGTGATTTTCAACGACTACATGAATTGCCTTTGGGCCGATCCGACAGAGGAAAAAGAATTGCCCATGATTGCTGCTGCCGCGAAGGCGGGCTGCGAGTATTTCGTGATCGACGCCGGATGGTATGCAGATATCAAAGAGGATTGGAGTCAAACCATAGGGGCCTGGCAGCCATCCTCGACGCGCTGGCCGCACGGACTGAAGTTTGTCCTCGATCAAATCAGGCTTGCTGGCATGGTCCCAGGATTGTGGCTCGAACCGGAGGTTGCCGGCGCAAAGTCGCTGCTCGCCCAGAAGCCCGATAACTGGTTCTTCGTGCGTCACGGCAAGAGAGTATTAAAGAATTCGCGATTCTTGCTCGATTTCCGCAATCCCGAAGTAACGGCTTATCTCGATCAGGTATTTGCGAGACTCGTGAACGAGTATGGTGTCGGCTATATCAAGATGGACTACAACGTCGACTCGTTGCAAGGAACCGAGCTCAACGCGGATAGTGTCGGTCAAGGCCTCCTCGAGCACAACCGCGCACATCTCTCATGGCTCGACGGCATTCTGAACCGTTACCCTGATCTCGTCATCGAGAACTGCGGCAGCGGCGGCGGACGTATGGACTATGCGATGCTGAGCCGCCTCCAAATACAATCGATGACCGACCAGGAAAACTATCTTCGGCTGCCCGCAATTCTGGTCGGTGCTTCTGCCGCCGTTCTGCCCGAGCAACTCGCTATCTGGTCTTATCCCTTGGCAAACGCCGACGCCGATCAAGCCAGCTTCAACATGGTTACGGCGATGATGTGCCGCATTCACCAAAGCGGACGGCTGGACTCGCTTTCTGCGCCAGCAGGGAAACAGGTAGCAGAAGGTATCCGTGTATACAGGGACCTACTTCGCAAGGATATTCCGGAGGCGGTTCCTTTCTATCCAGCCGGGTTGTCTGATGTCACCGATTTCAAAACCCCTGTTGCTCTAGGCATGAAGTCTCCGCGGCGAACCCTGCTTGCGGTCTGGAGAATCGAAGGTCCTGCTGAGGTGAAAATTCCTTGGCCATACGGCGACGCCAGAGTTCTGTACCCCACGGATCTTGGCATCAAGGTCACGACCGGAGAGGGATCGCTGCAGCTTGAGTTTCCCCGGACGCGCATGGGGTGCTTGCTCTCGAACTAGATCTCGCGTCGTACCATTGTCATGCGGCGGCCAGCTAGCGTGGATATCTAGTCATCTGTGGTGCAATAAGATTCGCGAGAGGACACCAATGATTCCAAGGCAATCTTTCTGCGTGCTAGCGCTGGCGATAGCCATTCTTCCGACGTCTCGAATTTTTGCACAAGTGCAGACCGAGGTGCCTGCCGTTGTTCCCGGTGCTCAGCCGGTGACTGTCGAACATATTAAGGTCCACGGAACCGCCCTGGAAGGCAATCTGGAGGGCGATGCCGTCGATCGTGATGTTTTTGTTTTCTTGCCTCCGAGCTATGCCAAGGAAACGTCTCGCCGCTACCCCCTGGTTTATGCCTTGCACGGCTTTTCCATCGGCGCTGAGCAATGGAGTCATGAAATCCACGTTCCGAAAACCATTGAAGGCGCCTTCGCACAAGGCGCGAAGCAAATGATCGTTGTGCTGCCCGACTCGAAGACGCTGCACAACGGCTCGATGTATTCCAGTTCGGTCACCACGGGAGACTTCGAGCAATTCATCGCGCGCGACATCGTGGCCTACATCGACACGCATTACCGGACGCTTCCAAACCGATGGAGCCGCGGCTTGGTCGGCCACTCCATGGGAGGCTATGGCGCAACCCGAATCGGCATGAAACAAGCCGATGTGTTCGGCAGCCTGTACATCATGAGCCCGTGCTGCTTGTCGCCGCGGCCTGCGAACCCAGAACTAGAAAAGGCCCTGGAAGCGGTAAAGACCCCCGAAGACTCCGCCAAGCTGCCGTTCTCTCAACGGGCGCAGCTTGCGTCCGCGGCGGCATGGTCACCCGATCCGAAAAATCCGCCGCTATATCTGGATCTGCCAACCAAGGATGGCCAGCCTCAACCGGATATCCTGGCGAAATGGGCGGCAAACGCACCCTTGGCATTTATGGATCAGTATGTAGGCGGTCTTCGCCAATATCGCGCAATCGCTATTGATGTTGGCGACCAGGACGGATTACGAGTCGATGCTGGAAAACTGCACGACAATTTTGACAAATATGGCATCACGAACACTTTTGAAATATATTCCGGCACTCATACGAGCAAGGTGGCTGACCGTTTTCAGAATCACGTGTTGCCGTTCTTCAGCCGCAGTCTTTGTTTCGAAGCAAACTGCCGGTAGCAGGCGCCACCGCGTTTTATTCAAAGCCAGCTACCTGCGAGATCGATTGTCGATTCCTCATTTTCCAAAGAGTTTTGGGGAGAGAAGAAGAACTACTCCGGAAGATTCAACCTGGTAGTCCTCGCCGCTTGCATTCTGATCATGGTCTGACCTTCCATTGCGCAGGACGCCTCCCACTTTCCTTACATGGATCCCAAGCTTCCGCCCGAAGGAGCGTGCCGCGGACCTTGTCCAACGCATGACTCTACAAGAAAAGGCATCGCAGCTTGTGAATCCAGCTCGCGCAATCCCGCGTCTGGAAATACCCGCGTACGACTGGTGGAGCGAGGCCTTGCACGGCGTCATCGCCGACGGCGTAACCGAACGTCCCGAGCCTATCCGTCTTGCGCGATGTTTGAT
>QIAI01000361.1:0-7544 GCA_003224995.1 Acidobacteriota bacterium | reverse complement strand
ACACCCGGGATGAACGCGCCGGGCACTCGAACATCTTCGAAGGACCGAAAGTTCGATCGACAATGCTGTGATTCGTTTTTCACCGCGCGCACCCGTCTCGGCATGTTCGATCCACCATCGATGGTGCCCTATGCCAATATCGATGAGAAGCAACTTGACAGTGCCGCTCATCGTGCCGTTGCCCATCGCATGGCAAACGAATCCATGGTGCTGCTGAAGAATGACGGCGTGCTCCCCTGAAGTCCGTCAAACAGATCGCCATCGTCGGACCTCTGGCCGATCAGACTACCGTTTTGCTCAGCACCTATAACGGCACTCCCACACATACCGTGAGCGTCCTTGAAGGAATGAAAAAAGAGTTCCTCAGAGCGACGCTGTGCACTGGGTGACACGGAAAACGGGTCAAATGCTAGAATCCAAAAGGGGGCGGTTAGCTCAGTTGGTTAGAGCGCCTGCCTTACAAGCAGGAGGTCGCAGGTTCGAGTCCTGCACTGCCCACCAAGTTTGGCATTCTGTTCAGGAACTGGGTGAAGTTCGGCTAGATCTTCGCTGCCCTCCATTTCTGCAATGAAAGGGCCTAACCCTTTCCTTTGGAGAGAGCACCGATCGAAGTTGACTTTGTGATCAGGGGCGCGCGCTGCACTGCCGCTGCTTTTGTCGCTTATGGAGTGCTGTTTGCCGAAGCGGGAGCAGGGGACGCTGGTCATCACTTACATCAATCCATCAATTGCGATGCAACGCCTTGCGGTCATCTAGAATGTTCCTGCTTGCTTTCACTCTCCGATGCCGACAATCTGCGGGTTGTGCTCGTGGCGACGCGCAATCCCCTGAATCTCGGGGCCGCGGCTCGGGCCATGAGCAACTTCGGACTTTTCCGGCTCCGCGTCGTGAATCCTTGCGAACTGGCGTTTCGCGAAGCGAGATCAGCCGTTGGCGCTGGACACGTGCTTCAGCAGGCAGAGGAATACACCACCCTTGCGGAGGCGATCGCAGATTGTGAGCTAGTGGTGGGGACCACCACTCTCCGCAACCGGAAGCGGCAATCTCCCTTACACCCGCTGGAATATGGGGCTATGCGCATCCGGAAAAAACTCACTTCCGGCCGCATCGGACTGCTTTTTGGTTCTGAAAAAGTCGGCCTTTCCAATCAGGATCTCAGCCATTGTCACTGGCTGATGCATATCCCGACCCGCGAAAAACACCCTGCAATGAATCTCGGCCAGGCGGTCGCGGTTTGCCTTTACGAAATTGCGCGGAGCCGCCGACTCAACCCTGCCGCGAAAAAGGAGCAGCTCGCATCAGCCGTCGAAGCGGAACGGATTACCCAGATACTGCTGGAATCTTTAAAAGTGAGCGGCTATCTCGATAAGGCTGCGTCCGATGTGACCGAAGCCAAGATTCGACGCCTTATCCGCCGCCTGCATCTGCAATCGCAGGACGCAGAACTATTACTTGGAATGCTCCGCCAGATGTTGTGGAAACTGCGGTCGAGTGATTGACCGCCAGGCTTATTGTTCTCCCTACTGCATTCCCAGCGATGCCGCAACTCTCTTCTTGTACTCATGTGCCTTTGCGATCACGGAAGGTTCGTCAATCGTGAGCAGCTTGCGATCGCGCATTACCATCTTCCCGCCGATAATCACCGTTTGCACGTCACTTCCTTTGAGGGCATAGGCCAACTGGGCATAAGGCTCATACATGGGATCTGCATTCGGCGTGTCTAGCGCGATCACAATCAGATCGGCCTTCTTGCCGGCCTCCAGCGATCCAATCTCCTTCTCCATGTGAAGCGCCTTGGCGCCGTCGATTGTGGCCATCTCCACTACCGCCTTGGCATTCAGAGCCAAAGGATCCATTTTCGTGATCTTCGCCAGCTTCGCCGCCAGATCCATCTCTTCCATCAGGTCCAGATCATTGTTGCTGCCTGCCGGGCCGTCCGTACCCAGTCCGACTGCCACGCCCGCGGCCCGCATATCCGGTACCGGCGAGACCCCGCTGGCAAGCATCATGTTGCTCGAAGGATTGTGCACGCAGCCCACCCGGCGATCTGCAAGAGTCTTTTGATCACGGGCGTCCACGAAGATGCAGTGCGCCGCCAGCACGTCCGGTCCCAGCACGCCAAGCTTGTCCAGGTACTGTACCGGGGACATGCCGTTCTTCTTCTCCGAGTCATCCCTCTCCTTCTTCATTTCGGCAACGTGAATCAGAATGGGAGCATGGTATTTTCGCGCCAGGCTCGAAGCATCCTGCAGCGTCTTTTGGGAACACGTGTAAATCGAATGCGGCGCAACCGAGGCGTGGATCAGGGGATCGCCCTGCCATTTCTTCAAGAACGCCTCGGTATAGCTCATCATGGCTGCTTCGTTTTTATTATCCGGGGCAGGGAAGTCGATCCAGGTTTCCCCGAGCACTCCGCGCATGCCGGCCGCCTTGGTCTCTTCCGCGACTGCATCTTCGAAGTAATACATGTCCGCGAACGTCGTTACTCCGAACCGGATTTGCTCAGCGGCAGCCAGCCGGGTGCCCCAGCGCACGAACTCTTCCGTGACGTTCTTGGCTTCGGCAGGAAAGATGTATTTGCGAAGCCAGTCGTCGAGTGTGACGTCGTCATGCAAGCCGCGGAATAGCGTCATGGGCACGTGGGTATGCCCGTTAATGAATCCCGGCATCACCAGGTTGCCATGCGCATCGATGGTTTGTTCACTCGCGTAGTTGGATTCAATTTCCCGGCGTGACCCGACCGCCAGGATAGTGTCTCCCTTGATCGCAACCGCTCCGTCTTCCTGAATCGAACGTTGTCCGTCCATGGTCAACAGGAGGCCGCCGGACACGATCAGATCCACATTCTGCTTCGAGGTTGCGGTTTGCCCTGACCCATTCACGGACAATTCGATCGGGGAGGCAAGCGCGGGCTGCGGTAATCCCTGGGACCAGAGCACCGAAGTAAACAGCAGAACGGCAACAGCTGCGAAGAAAGCTGAGCGCGATCGATTCATGCGGATGAGCTTACTGCGCGGGCGCCGCTGATGGCAAAAATTTCGTGGGGACTACGAATGCTGGCTCTGAACGCGGAACTTACTTCTCCATCACAAGAACCTTCTCCGCGTTGTCGACCTCGGTCAACTTGACCTCGATAACTTCGTTGAGAGTGGTTTGTACAACTCGGCCCACGAAAGCCGCTTCAATCGGGAGTTCACGGTGGCCGCGATCGATCAGAACGCAAAGTTGCACCCGCCGCGGCCGCCCGTGAGAGAACAGCGCATCCATGGCGGCGCGGATGGTGCGGCCGGTGAAGAGCACGTCATCGACCAGGATGATGCTCTTGTCCTCGATGTCGAAGCCGACCTCGGATTTTTGCACCACCGGTTTGGGTCCGAGGGTGGAAAGATCGTCGCGATAGAACGTGATGTCCAGCGTTCCTACCGGAATCGGAGCACTCTCCATGCGCTGGATGATCTTGCCCAAGCGTTCCGCCAGAGGCACGCCTCTCCGCCGGATTCCTACCAAACCGAGCCCCTCGAAGCCTCCGTTTTTTTCGACGATTTCGTGCGCCAGGCGCACCAGCGTGCGCTCGATTTCAGATGCTGACATCATCTGCGATTTTTGCCGCAGCCCACTTTTCGGAGACGTATTCTTGATGGCCATAAACCGCTGCATCATACGTGGACCGAGACCCTGTTCGCAAGGAGATTGGCAGTCATTGAGTGGGTGGAAACATCGAGTAACCGGAAATCAACCGAGCCTTGCGACCACCTGAGCGGTAGTGGTGAATTTTGCTCCCAGAGCCCTCAACTCAGCCAGCGTGCGGTGTCCCTCTTCTGGATTGAGCGTCTCAATCGCGTCTTCGACCACCGACACTTTGCGGCCGCGTTCCAGTAATCCTTTGGCAGCCAGGCGTACACAATATTCCGTCACCACTCCGAAGACGACGAACTCGGCATTGCGCGGAAGTCGTTCGAGGAGAGTGCCGGCGTGCTGGCTTTCGAAAATGTCCAGGGTTTGCTTCTCCAGAAGAATCTGCTTGCTGTCCGCGAAGTTGGATGGAAAGGCCGCCGGTTCGTTGGGAACCCGGACGACACTGTCCGTGCCTTCACGCAATGCGGAGGAAATACGGCGAATTCCGGATCGTCGGGAGAATGGTAGCAGCCATGTGACACCAAGAATGCTTTTCCCTGGCGTGCCGCATCGGTGAGTTTCTTGATGTTGGGAAGAAGTTTCTCGGCACCCGGAACATATAGCTTCCCCCCGGGCAGCATGAAATCCGTCTGCGTGTCGACCTCCCACAAAATCAGCTCCTGTTGTGCCATGGGCCTCCGCTCAGCCTGATGGAGTGTAGCGTGTCAGCTTATACAGGCCGCCGCAACGATGACAAGTCGGTTTCGGAACAAACGAAGTCAGGGATTGGCATTGCATCTGTTTGGCTGATTTGTATACTGACGCCTCGTTGGGATGATCTAAACCTGTACATGGTTATGCTAATTTCGACGAAAAGGAGTCAGCGAGAATGGCTCAAGATTCCCCTGCCACACACAAACCTTCTGCGAGCCTCGTAATCCGCAATATCGGGCTGCTTCTCAGCGGCGATCTCGATAACCCCATCCTCGACGCGGATACGGTCCTGGCCGTCGACGGCAAGATTAGAGCGATCGGCACTCAGAAAGACATCGACAGCGAAGGTGCTACGGTAATTGACGCGAAAGGCACCACGCTCGCCCCCGGATTGATCGATAGCCATGTGCATCCAGTGGCCGGTGACTGGACGCCTCGTCAAAACCAGCTCGGCTGGATCGACAGCTATCTGCACGGCGGGGTCACCAGCATGATCTCGGCGGGCGAGGTGCACACCCCGGGTCGACCAAAAGACGTGGTTGGCCTCAAGGCTATGGCGATCTTTGCGCAGCGCGCTTTCAGCGCCTTTCGTCCTGGCGGCGTCCGAATTCACGCCGGAGCGCCTGTGCTCGAGCACGGGATGGTGGAAGAAGATTTCAAGGACCTGGCCGCCGCCGGCGTAACCATGCTGGGGGAAGTTGGTCTGGGCAGCGTGAAGGATGGTTCTACCGACCATCAAATGGTGGGTTGGGCCCGCAAGTACGGCATCCAGAGCACAATTCATACCGGCGGCCCCTCGATCCCAGGCTCTAGCTTAATCGACAAGGACGTGGTCCTTGCCGCGGACGCCGACGTTATCGGACACATCAATGGCGGCCACACCGCGCTTCCGGACGATCAGATCGAGATCCTGTGCGAAAAGTCTGCTCGCGCACTTGAGATCGTTCACAATGGCAACGAACGCGCCGGACTACTCACCTTGCGAACCGCGAGCGAGTTGCGACAGCTCCCGCGGATCATTCTGGGCACCGATTCCCCGGCGGGTTCGGGCGTTCAGCCGCTGGGCATTCTTCGCCTCTTGGCGCTTTTATCCTCGTTGGGCAATGTTCCTGCGGAAGTCGCGATTTGTTTTGCCACTGGCAACACCGCAAAGATCCGCAATCTGAATTGTGGCTTGATTGCTCCGGAACGCGACGCCACGTTCGTGCTGATGGACAGAGCTCAACATTCCGCGGGCAAGACGCTTCTGAAAAGCATTGAGGCCGGCGATCTGCCCGGGATCGGGATGGTCATCATCGACGGCGTGGTAGCCGCACAGCGCAGTCGAAACACTCCCCCGGCAACCACCCTACCGGAGCTGTTGAAGACCTAAACGAGCAACGCCGAATGGAATCGTTCCTGCGGAACCGGGGAACCAACTCCAGTCATCGGGAGCGACGCGAAGACCTATGGACTACGCCTGCGGGATCAACGCAGCCCGTCTTCGCCTTTGATCTGATCTTTCGTCAGTCCACCGACACGTGGCAGAGGTCGTCCACTATCCGTGACGGCCACCGCCACCATGATTTCATTGGCTCTGGGCGCATCGTTAAGACGCACTTCCATTCCATCGAAATGACTGCGCACGAAAGCCGCATCCTTGTGGCCAAGTGGAATGTCGAGCGGCACGCCCATCCCGCCGCGTTTCTTTGAAGACGGAATCAGCGCTGCACCCTTTCCCAGAACCTTCCGCACAGGTGCACCCAGCTTCGGGTGAAGCACCGCTGCCGCATGTTCCAATTCCCCATTTTCCCCTACAGCCGCTGCCTTGCCGTAACTTTCCGCCTTGCCAGCTTCAATCCCCAAAGCCGAAACAGCGCGCTGTGTCAGCAATTCGCCGAGTTCCTCTCCGATGTTCATCAGCTCCGACAAGTCTTCAACATATTTTCCGGCGCATGGATTTTCGATGACCGCAACTGCCGCTGCGCGACGCGTTGGAGGGGCTACCTTGCGGCCCATTTCCGTTTGAGTTTCTTCAACAAAGACGGCGATTTTGCGGATGCGAGCTTTCATCGCAGCCCGTCCTCTCCCTTGATTTCCGAAGCTTTCAAGCCGCCCACGCGCGCGTGAATCCGCGGTCCCGTGGTCATGACCAGCGCCAGCACGATCTCGTCCGCTCGCGGCGCATCGCCCAAGCCAACCTCAATCGCATCGAAGTGGCTGCGCACATACGATGCGTTAATGTGGGTGATGGGCACGTCCAACCGTGTTCCCGGGCCGCCGACTTTCTTGGTGGACGCGACAATCGCCTTGGCGCCGCCCAGCACCTCGCGCATGGCATAGCCTCCGGGTACGTGCCACAGTGCGCCGTGCTCGAGTTCGCCGGCACTTCCCACAATCGCGCCCTTACCGTAACCCTCGACTAGGCCCGCCTCACCGCCCAGTGCACTGACCAACGACCTGGCCATCTCGAGTCCGAGAGGTTTCAAATCGTCCATAAATCCGGAAATATCCTGGACGAAGGATCCGGCATACGGATTTTGAATCACCGCCAGCGCGACTGCGCGGCGAAGAGGGACGGTTGCTGCGGGCCCTCCTTCATGAAAAATCTCTTCGACCGAAGTGAGCTTTTTCCGGACCGCGACCTCAGGCATGGGTCAGACTCCGATTCTGTGCACGATTCATACGCGTGTTCAACCCCACGGGATTTCCTAAGATCCGCGTCTGGCCCCGCAAACGAAGCGCGGCTGCCCGGATGAGCTCCTGCCCGAGCAATCTGCGTGCAACCGCTTCCCCGCAATCGAGAGCACGGTCAATTTCTTCTTCACGGAGGTCCCCTACAGCCTGGGTGACCAGGCGCTCTCCGAGGTCATTGTCGGGAGCCAATTCCCGAGCCGCTACCCGCAGTACTTCCGGATGCCCTGGCAGGTCGACAGCGTTCGCTATGATGGTTGCAGCTGCATCCGCCATTGCGGCGCGATCGGCCAGCACCGTGACGGCATCCGCAATGCCCAGTGAAAAACTCCGCCCCCGCCAACCGCTGGTCGCAATGCCGCGCACTGGCTGCCTCGCATCCAACAACGCCGAGCCGAACAGCGACGGTCGATCCGGAAGATCCACCATACCCACCACGAATTTTTGCCCGGGTGAAAGATGCAGTGCGATGTCGCCGCCGTCATTGATGTAAGCTCGTTCCAGCGTTGCCGCTCTAGTCATGGCAAGCAAAATCTCTTCTG
>QIAI01000360.1 GCA_003224995.1 Acidobacteriota bacterium | reverse complement strand
CCTCGCCGGGAGAGCCGCAGCAGTTGGTGACGTTTGCCAATCAGCTGGTTCAGAAGGCAATGCAGAGCGGAATCTTTATCTTCGCCGACTCTGATCTGAAGTACGACCAGCCGCAAGCGGAAGTCGTCTTCGATCGCGACAAGCTTCGTTCGCAGGGAGTCGAACTGAGTCAGGCTGGGCAGGATCTCTCTACTTTGCTGGGCGGGAACTACGTAAACCGGTTCAGCATCCAGGGACGAAGCTACAAGGTGATTCCCCAGGTGAAGCGCGCCGAGCGCCTTACTCCGGAACAGCTTTCGCAGATCTACGTAAGCGGATCGCAGAACAAGATGGTTCCATTGTCCACGTTCGCGGGGCTGCGCACGACCTCGGAACCGCGCGACCTGAAAAAATTTCAACAGTTGAACGCAGTACGGATCCAGGGCGTGGTTCCGCCGGGAGTGCCTCTGGACACCGCGTTGCGGTTATTGGAGGACGAAGCGAAGAAGATCCTGCCGCAGGGTTTCACCGTGGACTACGCGGGCGAATCTCGCCAGCTGAGAGTCGAGGGAAGCAAATTCCTGGGCACCTTCCTGCTATCAGCAGTATTGATTTATCTGGTGCTTGCGGCGCAGTTCGAAAGCTTCCGCGATCCGTTCATCATCCTTGCGGGATCGGTGCCTCTGGCGATTTCCGGAGCATTGATGTTCTCGTTTCTGGGATTGACGACCTTGAACATCTATAGCGAGGTCGGCCTGATTACGCTGGTGGGATTGGTGTCGAAAAACGGCATTCTGATTGTGGAATTTGCGAACCACCTTCAGGAGACGGGCAAGGAAAAAATCGTGGCGATCGTGGAAGCCGCGAGTACAAGGCTTCGCCCCATCCTGATGACCACCGCCGCGACCGTCATCGGACACTTTCCGCTGGTGCTTGCGACGGGTCCTGGCGCCGGAGCACGAAACAGCATCGGTATCATGCTGGTCAGCGGGATGATCATCGGCACGATATTTACGCTATTTGTGGTTCCCTCGATCTACGTGCTGGTCGCGAAGACGCATACCGCAGCATCGGCTCGCGACATGGGTCTCGACCTCGAGGAATCCGAAGCGGTGGACGCGGTCGCTTAACGGAAGAAGACTTCATCCGGGGTGCTGGCTGAATACAGAACGTAATCCAGCCATGCACCCCTTTTTTGTGGAACGGTCTGCCTCAACGGCTCTTGTAGCTGAACGTCACTTTCGTTTCCTCATCAAGCACGAGTGCCCGGGCAAACTGGAAAGACGTACCAGTTCGCGGTACATCAATCGCAACCGGCAGCACCCCTGCGACCCTGCGCTGCAGGTTTACCACATTGCTGGATGCCGTATTGGAAGGCATCTTCCCATAGTTCTGCAAGCGATCGAACTGAGCGGCTTTTCCATGGATCGAAACATTCACAGCTTCGGCCTCGACTTCGACCGTCTCTGCAGCAGTCGCGACACTTAGATTGCTGACGTACTCGGCGGGACGGCTGGCATCATAGTTAAAGTTCTGGACCAGGCTGTTGAATCCGTTCGCTGCTATTTGGAACTTGCTTGCTCCAGAAGACAAGTTCGAAATGATCCAACGACCGCTCGCATCCGTGACAGCATTCATGGTGGCGCCATTTGCCGGGTTCGTGACGGATACACGCGCGCCAGACACAACCGCGCCACTGGAATCCAACACCACTCCCCCGACCTCCCCGGGATTTTGCGGCAACTGAGCGGGAGAGGTGAGGATTCCTCCAACAATACCGCCGCCCATCACGGCGCCAAAGCCAGAAATCGGGGAAGTTAGTACTTCTTCTTTGGAGCTTGACGGCAGAAGACGTGCGGCGATTACGTCTCCGCCGAAGTCCTTCACTTGGTAACGCTCCGGTAAAAATACCTCCCAATTGAGCATGCTCATCGGCAAGTCCATGCTGGGCAGAGTGAGCTCGGAACCCCCTTTCCTCGCGAACGGTGCGCCCGAGTGCATGAACACGAAAGAGACTTCATACGGACCTGCCGGCCGAAAGCCCGGACGCAACAACGGGACACGGTTGCCGTCCGGACCTTGCACCGGCTTGACTTTTTCACCCGCAACTTCCGCGGAGAGAATGCTCGCGCCGGCCGGCAGCATCACTTTCAAGAAAGGCTGTGCCTGGTTCTTCACCGTCAGCCTGATCTCGGTGAGCGTCTTTCCTTCCGAGGTTACGAGCGTCGTCACCGATGCGTTTTCTGCCAGCGCGGCCAGCACACTGGAATCGGGGAATCGAGTCCATGCGAGCGAGAGGCCAGGCTGCTCGTTGGCTTGCCGGTGGAAGCGGAATGCGGCTTGCGCAGAAAAATGCGCCAAGGAGCGAAGGTGGTTGCTGATTTCCTTCACGTCAATGCGCTTCAGGCCTCCGCTTTCCGTGGCCGTGAGTTCCATGGTCCCGGTTCCCTCGACCAGCACTTCACCGGTTTCGCGCTGCGCATTTTTGAACGTGAGAAATGGCGCCCCGACTTTGGAATCGCTCAGGGATCGCTCCATCGAGATCAGGAATTGATGCCGCTGCGCTGGACTGACTTTCAAAATGAGCGTCCCCCCCTGCATCTCATTGGAATCGAGCGAAGCTCCCGTAACCCCCGTGATCTCGTAGCCAGCCGGAACGTCTACGGAAAATTGGGAGGGCTCGCCTTGCACCACGGTGATGTCGGCCAGTGCTGCTACGCGCAATTCGGACTCACTGACCGAGAGCAGGGTTTTCACGTCAGAAAGGAAACGTACCTCCTTGGGAGTCGCTTGCACCGCGCTTTCGCGCGTAGCCCACCAAAGCGTCGCGGGCTGACCTGGGACCAAGGTTGCTTCGATGGTGGTGCGACCAGCGTCGGAACTTCGGCTGGTAATCAAGCCCGGGCTGATGTTGACGGAAGTATGTTCGCCCGGAACGATCAAAATCACCCGTGCGCTGCTCGCGGCTGGCGCGGGCAACCTGAAAGATGCCCGGCCCGCTTCAAAACGAAGCGGCATGCCTGTGGTGAGAGTGATAGCGAAAGCCCCGGGGCCTGTGAGTACGGCGAATTCGGTGCCGTTCTCCTGCTGGAGTGGCACGCCTTTGCCGTCCTGCCGAGCGTCGAGAATCGTCATGCCCTTGATCAAGGGAATCTTATTCACGCCTTTCCGGAATACTTCACCTTCCAGTTGCACGCTTCCTATCACCGATTGGTTCTCGACTTGAAGTTTCAGTTCCGCACACTGCAACGAAAAACGCTGTGGCGGAATCTCTGGCCTTTTCGTCGGCTTGCCGGCGAGTTCCAGCAGTTTGTTGTATTCATCGAGTGGCAACGTAACCCCGCCAGAGTCGGGAAAGGGCAGGGCATTCTTTTGCTGCTGCGCCAAGGCAAACGTGGAGAGAATCAGCACTAAAACTAAACAGATGTTTTTCATCGCGCACCCGCCTTTTTGTCACGCTGGTAGTTGAGATCGGCAGCAGGAGACTGGCCTTCGCTGGTAAGTTCGGAAACCAGGTAGGTGGAGGGTCCGAATGCCGGGAACTCTACCCTGATCGGGAGTATGCCTGTGACGCCGCCCGCTCTCGATTTTGAGCGAAACTTCTCGATTAGCTCTTGCGTGGCTTTCTCATCTTTATCGTCGCGACCCTTGTCCGCATCCGCCATAATTCCAACCGGCGATGCAGAGGCGACAGGAAGAGGCGGCGGAGGCGGTGGGCTGAATGCAGGCGAGCTCGGCCCGGTGTAAGCTTCCGACCGGAACGAGCCGGGCTCTGATGTAACCCGAAACAGCGGCGGGTAATACACCAGGAGCCCAGTTCGGGATACCGGCAGATCGAGCGCGGGCAATGCGAGATGCGTTCGACCCTTATCCTGCCAGGCGGTGCCGCGAAGCACGTAGACAATTTCTACAATAAAAGGCTGCGCTTCTTCGCCGCCGCGAGCCTTTTCCAGGGGAAGCAGCAGGCTGCCATCCGGCGATTGCCCGGGCCGCGCCGGTTTCCCCGAGACCGACGCGCTCCAAACTACACCACTCGCCGGCAGCGTGACTTTCACAAAATTTCTCTGGTTATTGCGAACCGCATAGCGCGCCTGCACCAAGGTTTTGCCTTCCTTGCTCATCAACACCTGGTAGCGCGCCTCCTCGATGTTCGCCATCAGGACGGCCTGCTGCGTGTAACGCGCCACGCTGATCGCCAAGGCGCGTGCGGATTTTTCGCTTGCGGGACGAAAGCGGAATGCCGCCAACGAGGGAGATTGGCGGCTTGAAACCATTTCGCCCAAGTCGGTAGCATCCGCCTCTTCCAGCCCTTGCGATTTGATCTCCTTGATTTCCCCTGCTCCAAGTACTTCCACCGCCACTCCGCCGGAATCGCGCTCTGTGTTAAGCAGACTGAGCAGCGGGATTTGAATCTGGCCATCTCGAGGCAGTCGCGTTTCAGCCGTGATGGTGAAGCGGGAATTCTGCTCCAGAGGCTCGAGAAATTTGACGGTTAACTCCGGGCCTGTAACTTGCCAATCCGAAACCATCGCGCCCAGTACCTGGTTGATCGTGACGTTCTCGGGCAGTTGCACCCGAACCTCCCGCGCCGCACCTTGAGTGACATTTACGGCGACTTCGGTGTAAATGGAGGTTGAGTCTTCACCCAGGCTGACCAATTCGATAAGGTCACTCCGTAGTCGCAGGGCCTGCGTCGTGCGATGATCTTCGGTTTTCCGCCGCCACGTGAAAGTGAGGGGTTCATCCCCTTTTCCGTAAGCGACCCACTTACTGTTGACAGCGGACTGCGAGCTTTCCGATAGGAGTCCGCCAGCAACCTGAATGTCGACGCCTTGCCGAGCAAGTTCAATGGTCGCGCGAGTCACACCAGAATCGGCCGAGGGTAAGGTGACGCTTTCGCTTCCGGCAGATGCCGCGACGGGAAGAGCGACTTCAAGAATGAGGATGGATCGGCCGGAATGGGACAGGATGGCATTGAACTGGCCGGGGTTCTTGCCATCAGCACTCGCCACCAGTGATACCAGATTGTTATCAAGGCGAGCCTCGCGAACCAGCAGTCCTGCCGGGATTGGTACGCTCACCCACCCATTTTTGAGCACGTCGATGGTGAGGATTACATGACCTTTGGCAAGATCACCTGCGATACGCAGATCATAGTCAACCCGAGTGAGGGTTGCCTGCACGGGAGAGATCTCAGGCTCCGCCTCCACGGGATAAGCCTTGCTGTGAAGGTTTCTGTACTCCGCGACTGGAATCACAACCCATCCAGCCGAGCGCGGTTCCTGAGCCAGGCACGGCGTTGCCATCAACAACGCGGTGCTAAGCCACAACACGAGGATATGCAAACTCCTGCAAGGACAGAAGGGCCATCCGGAAGGCGATCTCATCGAGTGCCTCTTTCCTGAAATGTGAAGTTGACGTCTGCGTTCCCGACGGGTGGGTCGCCCTGGGGCGTGGGGAACTCATTTTAGGAACGTATGTAAGTCGCAAAGGTTGCACTTGGAGGCGTGGTGTTTTTGGTTAGCTCGGGAGATTGCTTACTAGAAGTGGTGTGAACGGTAACTGGCAAAGCCGAGCTCGGACCAGAGAAATTACGCAGAAGTATCTACAGTATGTGCGAGATAGAGTCCTCTATGGTCACCTTTCTGTCCAACTGAGTTACGGCAAGAGTCGGGTGCACTCGCCGGGGGGAACAAATTGGCGAAATTTGGGAAAGCCGCTACGGAGTTCGGCACGCGTCACTGCGGAACCCGCATGGAACCAGCGGCCGCCGTTAGCCGGCAATCCGCCAGATCGCCCGTCTAGAGCGGCGTTCCGAGCAGAAATACATAATGGACCTTATGCCCCAGCCTGCGGGGTTGTGGCAATGTTTGTAGCGTCGCAGCCGGTGTTCTGGCCACTCCAGCCGCGGTCTTCCAATACGGTCCGGTTTCAGACAACTCACGTTACGGAGCCCTCGGAGGAGGCCCTAAAACCATGTTCAAAAAAGTAGTACTTCTGGGGCTACTGGCATTGGCTCTGCCTTTGGCGGCTAATGCGAGTAGCATTGCTGTTTCCAATGCCGGCGGGGTCCTGACGGGGAGTTCGAGCGGCTTGACCCTCACCGGATCAACTCTGATCAAATACGGCGACAGTGTGGGTTCAAATCTTGGGTCAGTGAGCTTCACCACTGGAGCGTTTACTAGCGGTGACGCTCAGATGGGCGGCACACTGGCTGCCGGGGGGACCTTCACCATCACGGGAAATGGGACGAATGGCCTTCCCACTGGAGTGGTCTTCAGCGGTACCTTCAGTTCCGCAACCTGGACCATGCAGACGCTCGCGGATGGTACACACGATTATGTTCTAAAAGGAGCGCTGGTAGGGAGCAAGGGCGAATTCGGCGCTACCGCACAAATCACAGTCCCTACTGGAACAGCTCCGTTCTCGGGCAGCACTGCACTTTCCAGCGGTGACACCAACATCACGGTGACAACCCCGGAGCCGGGATCGCTGAGTTTGCTCGGCACCGGCTTGCTGGGGCTGGCCGGCTTCATGCGGCGCAAACGCAAGTCAACTTCTTAGAAAACAAACACTCATGACATGTCCCGTCGCATACGATGCGACGGGCTTTTTTTGCCCGCTCATGGGAGTGAGTCCGGAGTCTCCAGCCTTGTTGCCCCTACTCTTTATCAATGACATCCCATTCTTAATTGTCATCCTGAGTGAAACGAAGGACCCACTTTTCCGGCCCGAAACAGGGTCCTTCACTTCACTCAGGATGACAATCTGGTAGCTTTACGATTACGAGCACGCGGGAGCATGCAGGCTTCTAAGGCATTCACATTAAAAAGGGCATTCTGCAAGAAAGCAGTGGGATCTCGCGAAACTAATTTTCGCGCCTGGGGTTCGATGCGAGTAATGCCAGCCTGTCGCTGATCAGGGGTGTCGGTACGGATAGGCTTTCCTGAGCAATCAACACAGGCGTAGTGCGGATTCCAAAGGAGTTCCTCTATGTCGTCTCCACGTGGTTTGTCTCTGGTAGCTATGCTCGCCGTACTGTTTCTTCCAGGCTGCAGCAACACGTTAAACCCGTTTTGTGGCAGTGCCCGTCCAGCCCCGCTGATCGGTTCACTCTCGCCGAGCAGCATGAATTATTCCCAAGTCCAGCAGGGAACTGCGCTGACGGTAAACGGAAATCAATTCGTTGCCTCCTCGCTCGTGCTGATCAACGGCAAGCCGTTGGCGACCAGCGTCGTGAGCAGTCAAAAACTTAAAGTCATGCTGACCAGCGGCGTCATTTCCGGACCTGGCACTGTCCATATCCAGGTACAGACGCCGAGCGGGAACTCATCGGACTTGGGTTGCTCAAGCGGCGGTAGCAGCAGCGTGCTCGTGCTCAATGTGAATTGAGCGTAGTTCCTTTAAGCGCGCGGATGTGTGCGCGTCTGGTCATCGCCACACGGTGGCGGAATCAGACGTGCACACCGTGCACACGCTCTCAGCACACTCTTCGCAGCTCCGACGCCGCAGAGGCTCAGAATTTAGTGTGGTACTTTCCGTCGACCGAAACGCCGCCCAGTTGATCCCGGGCTACGCTGACCGACCAGCGCTTCGTCACCCGATAGTCTCCCTGCACAATCTCGCTTCCGGGTTCGGACACATCGGTGGAAAACGTGAAAAGAAAATTCTTGGTGACGCGCTGCTGAAGCGCTACGCGGGCTGAAGGGTTATGGTTGTTGCCGCCGATGAGAGGATCGATCTGCAAGCTGGAGAGTCCCGCGAATTTCTGCACACTACTACTGACCTCGCCGGCGACCGGAGCTGCGAGGAGAGCGTCTGTTCCCTGGGCGGCAGCGTCGGCTTCCTGCGTAGTGCGTCCACGTGCCAACAGATTGATGATGTCAGCCGTCGCTAATGGCGGGTCGGAAACATAGGACGTGGTGAGCTTATCGACCGGGCCGCGCAAGGTGAGTGTGAGGTTATATTGTTGCACGGTCGTATTCACCGCAACATTCAAGACCGGATTGGTCCGACTCGGATCCTCGAAGCTGATAATTCCTCTCCGCAGTTGGTAACGCACATTGCGGTAAAAGAGTTCTCCATTGGTTAAATCAGCTCTACCAATGATGACCGGATTTGCAGCAGTGCCAATCGCTTGAAGATTCAATCTCCCTTCCAGGCTTATTTGGGAACTGGTCGCGCTTAGCTGTCCACTGGATTGGATAGAGACTTGCAATTTGATATTGTCGGCAAAACCAGGTTGCGAAGGTACCGAGTTTTCGAATTGATCACTGAATTTCGCGAGATCAAATTCCGGAGTAAACGACAGACTCTCGACGAGAACCCTTCCATTGAGAACAGCCGCCTGCGGGTTTCCGGTAAGATTTATATTTCCCTCAAGGACAGTTCGCACGCCTTCGGGGTAGCGGAGGCGAACAGATTTTGCCTTCGCAGCCAAATTGAATTCAGGCTTGGGACGATACGTAACTGATCCGCCTAAGTCGACTTGCCCTCCACCCACCTGCGCCGTGACGTGGTTGACCTGAACCTTGTCACCACTGACGTCGAGGATCCCATTTAGCTTATTTACACTGATGGGTCCTTCCGGATTGGAGATGCCGATATCCTGCAGCCGGACCTGACCCTGTGTTCCCCACGATTTTCCCGATCCCGACGCATGAATGTCGAACGCGATAGTGCCAGAGGAGCGTAGCTCAGGGCGAACCATTCGCAAAACCTGCGCGTCCAGATTGCCCTTTGCAGTAAGGGTCGCAGGCCGGGCGCCTTGCAGCGGCAGGTTGCCTTCGAGCCGAAGCGATGTGCCGGTACCCGTAATTTCGGTGGGCTCCACGGTGATTACGGACTGGGTGTAGCGGGCGCGAATGGGCTGTGCGGCCCCAATCTGTATGGATTGGTACTGCGCTCGAAGCACCGGAATATTAATGCTTCCCTCCATCTGCGATTTATTTTTTAAAGGGCCTTTGAGAGTTCCGTGCAATTCCACCTGGCCCTGGAAGTCTTCCGGAACACTCGGCATATAACTGGCGAGAAGGGGTGCGAGTGCGATCGTTCCGG
>QIAI01000359.1:11059-12157 GCA_003224995.1 Acidobacteriota bacterium | reverse complement strand
TATTCGAACCGTGCACCAGTATCCGGGTGAAGTTGTCATCTGGGCGGGCGGTCCGCTGACTAACATCGCTTTGGCATTGCGGCTTGATCCTGAAGTGGCCAAGCTGGCGAAATCGCTGGTGCTGATGGGTAGCGGGATGTACGCCGATAACGGTGGGATCAATGGCGTTGATGGACGCCGAGAATTCAATTGGTGGTTCGATCCGGAAGCGGTGCGCATCGTGATGCGATCTCCCTGGAAAAGCATCACCATCACTCCGATCGATATCTCGGTGAAGGCCACAGTGAATCCAGCGGTGAAAGCAGCCATCGCAAAGTCTGACACGCCGGTGGCGCGCTATCTAACCGAATACGCTGTCGAGAGTTTCATGTGGGACGAACTCTCGGCCGCCGCAATGATTGATCCCTCCATCGTCACCCGGCAGAAGGAATTTTACGTCGATATCGATGTCTCGCATGGACCCAGCTATGGGCAAACTCTTTTCTGGGACACGGCCACGGAAGTGCCCCCCTACGAGCAGAAGGCAATGGTGCAATTTGATGTGGACACGAAAAAGCTTTACGACCTCTACGTCCAGTTGATGACCCAGCCAGCGCGCGCCACAAAATAAAACAGGAGCCTTGGGATGGATTCGCAGCGAAAGCTCGGAATCACGCGCCGCCAGTTCGTGACCTCAACGACAGCCACTCTAGCCGCGACCGCATTGGCGAACAGCGTGTTTGGCTTTGCACAAGAGTCGAGATGGAATGCGCCGGCTCCGTCTACGTCCAGTCCGGCACGAGTCATTATCGACACGGATCCGGGCGTGGATGACGCGTTTGCTCTCCTGCTGGCAATGCGTTCGCCGGAATTGAAGATTGAAGGGATTACCGCAGTCGCAGGGAATGTACCTCTGGAGCTGACGCTTCCGAACGCGTTGCGCATGGTGGAAATTGCCGGGCGATCGGATATCCCGGTTGCGGCGGGCGCCAAAGCTCCGCTGCTGCGACGCTTGATAAGTGCGGCCTATGCTCACGGGGAAAATGGATTAGGGGGAGCCGTCTTTCCGGAGCACAGGCTTAAGCCAGTGGACCAGCCCGCGGCGGAGTTTATTCGCAC
>QIAI01000359.1:0-10888 GCA_003224995.1 Acidobacteriota bacterium | reverse complement strand
GGACGTCACCCGCAAAACCGGACTGACGGAAGAGCACATACGGGTGCTCGAATCCGCCCAGAATCCGGTAAGCCAGGCGGCAGCGAACATCGGTCGCCACGTGATCGAGCATCATCGCCAGCAAGGCTTCCTGGTGGATCCCAATATGCATGACTCGCTCGCGGTGGCCGCGTTCCTGGACCCGTCATTGTTGAAATGGAAGGAATACTACGTGGACGTGGAAACGCAGGGAGAACTGACAGCAGGAGAAACGCTGGGTTACAGTCCAACGGCGGGGGATTTGCGCCGGCAGCCCGAGGCGGAGAAGGAAGCGCCGGCAAAAATGGTGATTCGGGGTTCGGCGCCGGACTTGGGAACCACCCGGACTTCGCCTGTGTTGCGTGATAAGTATGCGCCGAATGCGAATGTCGCGATGGATGTCGATTCAAAGCGATTCTTCTCTTTATTAATCGGGCGATTGACGGGCAAATAGGCTGCCGATCTGCGCGATCACTACTGGCTGATCGCAATCCTGCGGACGAACAGCGCGCGCGTGGGCTGCAATTTACCTTGGAGGCAAGGACTAGTGTTTTGCGAAGGAAAGTGGCTGATTGCCGTGCTGCTGTCGCTCAGCGCGGTTGGCTGGGGACAAGCGGACAGCAGGCGCAAGATCATTATCGACCAGGACGCGGCCGGGCCTGCCGGAACGGACCAGCAATCGATTCTGCTGCTCCTCCAATCTCCAAAGGCAGAGGTTCTCGGCATTACGGTGGTCACGGGAGATTTTTGGCTGAAGTCGGAAGTTGCCCATACGTTGCGAACCCTGGAAATCATAGGGCGCACTGATATACCGGTGGTGGCGGGCGCTGAATACCCCCTGGTTCGGAGCAAACAGGAAACGGAACTGTGGGAGCAGCGCTATGGATCAGTGTCGTGGCTAGGCGCATGGACGCCGCGCTTTTATCACCCGCCTGATGAGTTGGGCGAGATGCCGGAGGGGAAGCCATCCACGAAGCCGGCCGACGAAGATGCAGCCCATTTCCTGATTCGACTGGTGCACAAGTATCCAGGCGAGGTCACGATCTACGAAGGCGGGCCGATGACGAACCTGGCGCTCGCGATTGCAATCGATCCGGAATTTCCCAAGCTGGCGGAGGAACTGATCTTTATGGGGGCCAGTTTGAATCCACAGACCAAAAATCCGGAGTTCGCAAATGCACCGCGTCATGAGTTCAATCTCTGGTTTGATCCAGAGGCTGCACACATCGTTTTGCGTGCGCCCTGGAAGAAGATCGTTTGCACTCCGGTGGATATCTCGGTGAAGACCGAGATGACGATGGAATTGATCAACCGGATCAAGAAGGGCACCACTCCGGTGGCACAGTACATCGGGAAATACGGACGCCTGTTTGGGGAATACAACTACCTCTGGGATGAGTTGACCGCGGCGGCATGGCTTGAGCCTGCACTGATCACGAAGAAAGAAACGCGCTTCATGGATGTGGATCTTGATCGTGGACCGGGCTACGGGAACACATTGACCTGGAGCGATCGAGACAAGCCTGCGCTGGAAGTGCAGCCGGTCGAGGTGCAGTTGGACCTCGATGTGGAAAGGCTTTATACGATGATCGTGGAGCTGCTAACCGCGCCCACGCCGCATCCTATCGCTGCGCACTAAGAATTCCGACTATGGGCCCAACTCCGCGAGGGCCTTCTGTGCCTGTGCGTGATCCGGATGTTGTTTGAGAAGATTGCGAAGCACCTCGCGAGCTTGGTCTGGATGTCCTTCAATGGCGTGGACACGGGCCAGATTGAGGTAGGACTGGTCAAAGCTGGGGGCCAGGCGAATGCACTCTTCGAAGCTGGAGACAGCCTGATCTCTGCGGCCGGTGCGAAGGTAAAGAATTCCTAAGTTGTTGAGCGCTTCGGGGTAGCCGGGACGACACCGCAGCGCTTTTTGCAGGTAGTCGTAGGCGCGCTCGTTGTCGTTGGTTTGCGCGTACACCATGGCCAAGCCATAGTTGGCTTCCGCGTCCTCGGGGTGGGTAGCAAGCGCACGGTCAAAAGTCTTGCGGGCTTCCTCCCAAAGCTTCTGTTGACGGTACGCATTCCCCAGATTGTCGAGTGCAATCAGATGATCCGGGCTGAGTCGGAGAGCCTCCTGAAAAAAGTGAACGGCGTCCTCCATCTGCCCGGCTTGGGTGGCGATAAGTCCCAGGTTATTCCAGGCATTCGGCAGCGTCTCCGGATAGCCGGCGCTTGACTTGGTGGCGCGTAGAAACTGCTCACGAGCATCGGCACGCTTATTTTTCTTGAGGTAGACACTGCCCACGCCATAGATTGCCTCGGCGTTGGAAGGGTCGCTTTTCAACACGAGCTGAAAAAAAGCCAACGCCTGATCGTAGTACTCCCTTTGGAAAAAGACAGAACCATGAGAAAGGTAGTTGCGCTGGAATTCCGGACTATCGATGACGCCAGGAAAAGGCAGTGCCTTGATCAAACGTTCTGCGGGGGTTCGAGGAATGCTACGCGCGTCGTTCTCGAGTTGCTCAGGGAGGATCGGTCCCTGGTAGATTTTCACGATCTCGCTCTCAGCATTGATAAGAAATGTAGTGGGCAGGCTGAGATCGCGGTGGCGGTCGAACAAATATCGATAAAGGACGTTGTAGATTCCCAAAACATCCTCAGTCGCACGCAGGATGGGAAATGAGAGCTTGTGCTGACGGGCAAAGGCGGGCAGGGCTTCCGCGTCCGAGGTCGGATCAGCGCATACGCTTAACAGGTGCAGGCCTTGCACCAGCCAGCGCTGGTAGTGCTGTTCGAAGACATCAAGATTTTTTTGGCACTCTGGCGAGAGCGCCGTCCAGAAACTGAGCAGCAACAACTTTCCCTGCAACTCGCTCAAGCTCCGATTCTGTCCAGAGAGATATGTAAGAGTGAAGTTTGGAGCCGGAATGGGTGCGAGCAACCAAGTCTCGACGACCTCGGGCAGCACTTCGCTCCCAATAGGGGTGGTGACATCTTTAGTTTGGAGCGGAGCCTTTGAGTAGGCTTCGATTCGCGGCGGGCTCTTCCCTTCTTCCACCCAGACTCGATGGTTCAGGGGTAGATCGCGGATCTCCTGCACCAACCCGCTCGGCCAGTGGATTGAAGCCTGCACCGGATCCTTCGCTTCGCCCAGTCCAAAAAATAGTTCTTTGCTGTGTTGTGAGAGAAAACCCGAGCCTGCGCGGAGCGTTCGCGTCTGAACACCGGATGCGGTGTGCACCGAAACTTCTGCCCCGATCGCATCGCGGTTGCTTTTTGTACCCCGCAGACGGAAGGAGATGGAGGGGGAGAGATCTTTCACCACGTTCTTGAGAAGTCGCAACTGGGGAGCGTTGCGGTTCTTTAAGAGAACCTCGAGCCTTCCATCATGATCGAAATCTCCCAGAACAAAGCTGCGGCTGTCCTCAACAAAATCCATGCCAATTACACCTGACACATCGGAAAACGTGCCGTCACCGTTATTGGCGTAAAAAACATTCCGCTCGTAGCCGCTCCAGGTATCGTCGGCGCGAAGCAGTTCGTTCAACGCATTCCAGCCTTGTTCGTAATCCGCGGCAGGTTTGGCCTGGGCGGGGGAGTTTGCTACGACCTGCCGCCAGAAGAAGCTGTTCAGGTCGCCGGGCGACGGTCCCGAGACCATGCCATTGGTGATGTAGAGGTCGGGGAAGCCATCGTGATCGAAATCCCAGGCATCGCTCGACCACGACCATCTCCCCATCTCCACACCAGCCTCATTGCCCCGATTTTCAAAAGGCTTGTCGCCACCGGCGTTTCGAAAAAGAGAATTCCCCATGCTGTGTTTTTGATAAAGAGCTCGAAGGCCGGCGGGAGCTTCCTTCTGAAAATTGTCCTGCATGGAAATACGCCGGCCCGCGGCAGTCCACATGTTTGCAATGTAGAGATCTTCCCGGCCGTCGTTGTCGTAGTCGAGCCAGCAGATGCTCATGCCGGCGCCGACATCCTCGACCCCAGCTTGCACAGCGATATCCGTAAAAGTTCCGTTTCCATTGTTGCGATAAAGATTCTTTCGGCCAAAGTCGTTGACCACATAGAGATCGGGCCAACCGTCACGATTGTAGTCAGACCATGCGCAGCAAAAGCTGTAGCGCGTGTTGTTCTGGTTGAGCCCTGACTCGGCGGTAGCATCGCGGAAAGTTCCGTCGCGGTTGTTCCGCATGAGGAAGTTCGGCGGCCCATTTTCCGCGTCGAAATAGGGCGAGGGATATTTGTACTGCTCGGCCCCTTGATAATAGAGATAGAGGCAGAGATAAATATCCAGATAGCCGTCGCAATCGTAATCGGCTACGGCTGCGCCAGTGAAGGTGCCCTGCGGCGGCTTAGCAAAGCGAAATGCGTCCTGCTGCTTGCGGAACCTGCCGCCACCCTCATTCTGATAAAGCACCGGGCCATCGGTCCGAACTACCACGAGGTCCTGACGGCCATCGTTATCAAAATCAGCAAACAGGGCACACGCGGTGTTTTCCAAAATGCCCAGGCCTGATTGGGCGGTGATGTCTTCAAACGTGCCGTCGCCACGATTGCGGTAAAGGCGATTGGGCAACCCCGCAGGTTGGCAGACATAAACATCGTCGAAGCCGTTGCCGTCGATGTCGCCGACCGCGACCCCGTTATGACCATAGATATCGATGCCGCTGGCCTGATCGAGCACGGTTCGCCAGTAGTCGGATCCATGCAGCATTTGTGCTGAGTAGGAGTCATTGCGGCCAAAGGCTTCGGATGTGATATCCGCAAAAACTGGATCGAAGGAACGACTCTGCGTTTCCCCGAGGGCCCGCCAGGAATGAATGCGAAGATCCTCTTTTCCGGCAGCAGACGCGGATTCCCATTCAATTTCCCAGTCGCCGACTCGCTGCTGGCGATAGAAATTAGCGCCTGTTCCGACTACGTCGTAGCGGATCTGGGTGTTCCATCCATTGAACTGATCGGGCAGCGCTCGGATGCTGGTGACCTGGAACTCTGCGGCCAGAATTTCGGAAAAATCCTTCAGGGTCGATTGCATCTCGCTCAGGAATGCATCAGAGGCGAGCGTAGTCTTGTCGGTAAATCGATTTCGCCGAATCTCTAGCGCGCCATGCGAGCGAACCGATTGCGATGCAATCGACTTCAGCGAGGCGCCGGTGAACGACTTTGACATGGCTTGCGCCAGGACAGTGAAGTCCTGCGGAGAGTGTCGTAAGGCAGAACTCCACTGGGCCAAAAGCGACTGCATCCCCTCGGCATGCTTTTCGGTCACGAACTGATCGAAACCCGGCTGTGCTTTCGAAAATAGCGATTCCAGCGGCAACCTGGCCCGGTAGTGCGGATGGAGATGAAAATCACCTTGGGAGGAGGACTGGTTGCGAAATGCCAAGAAGCCGAGGGCGAATGTGAAATGCGGGAGAACGGCAGGAACAAAGGTTGCGGAGATTCCCTGGCAGCAGCGCATCAGGAAGTCGCGCCGGCCAGGATCGACGGGTAGACGGCCCAACGGACGATTCACGGTCTTCCCTGCCCGACTCAGAACCAAACCCCCTGATTTCCTGCCGAGGATCGAAATCTAACAGCCAGATTCTGAGGCCGTCAAGCAACAGGAGGTGAGCGGACAGGCAGCTATAATGAACGTCTCACCACCAAGCAATGAGGGCCGGGTTGTCGCCATTGAGAGTCAAATTGCTGTTAAGCGCATTGGCATTCGTGCTGGGCGCGCAAATTGGGGCGCCGCAGACGGGAAGCGCCGCTCAAGCGCCGGCGCAATCCATCGACGCTCATCTGGGTAAAGGCTACGACGCGCTCAAGCAGGATCGCTACGACGAGGCGATCCAGGAATTTCGTTCCGCGCTGGCGGCGGATCCCAGCCTGGTTCTCAGGGCCAGATTCCCATTGGGGGTTGCGTTATTCGAATCGCATCGAGCCGATGAAGCGCGCCAGGAGTTCGAGACTGTGCGGCGCGAAGTGGGCGATCATCCCAACGTGTTGTACTACCTGGGCAGGCTCGATCTCGACAGCCTTGAATATGCGGGTGCAATCGAACATTTGAGTAAGGCCGTGATCAAGCCACCTTTTCCAGATACGGCTTACTACCTGGGATTCGCGTATTTCAAGAAGGGGGACCTGGCCAACGCGGAAAAATGGCTGAAACAAGCGGAACAGGTAAATCCGCGGGATTCACGCATTCCCTACCAGCTTGGTTTCGTTTACCGCAAGCAGGGCCTGGAGGAAAAAGCGAAGCAATCGATCGAGCTCTCGCAAAAACTGCGGCAGCGGGACTCGGACGAAAGCAGAATCAAGTCGGAATGTGGAGAGAAGCTGGAACAAGGGTCGCGCGAGGCAGCGCACGCCGTGTGTGAGCAACTCTACGACCCGAACAATGCCGAGAAGCTTACCGCTCTGGGCACCAGCCGCCGAGTTAGCGCCACAGGCTCCGCAGATGCGATATAACCTAGCCCTCACCGATTTCCAGCTCAATCAGTTTGAGCACGCGCAGCAGCCCCTCGTAGCGGCGGTAAAGCGCTGGCCCGACATTTTTCAGCTGAATTCACTCTATGGAGCGGTTCTGATGAAAATGGGGGAGTTGGGTGCAGCGTACGACGCGCTGCGTCATGCGCGCGAACTCAATGCGCAGGATGCCACGACCATCGAAATGCTGTACGCGACGACAATGGACCTTGCCCGGCAAAGTCAGGGCAAGGGACAGTATCCAGACTCGCTGCGTTATCTGGACGAGGCGGCGGGTTTAAAGCCGCTGGATCCGGAGCCTCACCGGCGGATGGCGGAAGTCTACATGCTTGCAGGCCGACCCTCGGAAGCCAAGGCTGAACGGGAGAAAGCGGAACGTCTGGCCAAGAGCGCAGGCTAGCCACGAGAAGTCGTCGCCCTTCCCTGGGCGCAAAGATTTTGGGCCATTTGGATTCGAAGAGACAGCCCCGAAGAAAGAGTTCTGCAATTCTGCCGTCCGGTTTACAATCACGCCGACGATTTCGGACCTTCCGCATTTCGACTCGAACGCCTCTATGGCAAAACGAGAGTTTTCTGACCGACAGCGCAAACAACTGCTGCGCGCCGCCAAAGCAGCCATGAAGAAGGCCTATGCGCCGTACTCCAAGTTTCGCGTTGGATCGGCGGTGATGACGACTTCGGGCAAGATGTTTCTGGGATGCAACGTGGAGAATGCTTCGTATGGCATGACCAATTGCGCGGAACGAACCGCAATCTTTTCTGCCGTGGCTCAACTGGGTCCCAAAATTGAAGTGAGCGCGGTCGCGGTGGTCAACGATCATGGAGTTCCGTGCTCGCCGTGCGGCGCCTGCCGCCAGGTGATCTACGAATTTGGCCCTGAGGCGGTGGTATTTTTCCAGGGCGCCAATGGCGATCAACAGGCCCACATCACGGAACTGCTGCCGGCAGGGTTCCGGCTGAAATGAGCTCTGCAGGCAGTATTCCGATAGCGATCCGCGCCATCGACGTCATACGCAAGAAGCGGGATGGCGCAGAGTTGACGCGCGCCGAAATCGAAGCCCTGGTGAACGGATACACCAGCGGCGAAATTCCCGACTACCAAGCTTCCGCGTGGTTGATGGCCACTCTTCTCAAAGGAATGACGCGCGCCGAAACCGCAGCGCTCACCGATACGATGTTGCGGTCTGGGGAGGTCATGGACCTGTCTGACTTGCCGGCGCGGAAAGTCGACAAGCACTCCACCGGCGGGGTGGGAGATAAAACGTCCCTTGTGCTCGCGCCCTTGGCTGCGGCGGGCGGGCTGTGTGTGCCGATGATCAGCGGCCGGGGACTTGGTCATACCGGAGGGACGCTGGACAAGCTGGAAGCCATTCCGGGATTCAATGTGAATCTACCGGTGACGAGATTTCGCGAGGTTTTGGAAGCGTGCGGATGCGCCATGATTGGGCAGACGGCTGAAATTGCTCCGGCCGACCGCAAGCTGTACGCGCTGCGGGATGTGACGGGAACGGTAGAGAGTCCATTCCTGATCTGCGCCTCCATCATGAGCAAGAAATTGGCGGAGGGTATCGATGCGCTGGTCCTGGATGTAAAGACCGGATCCGGCGCATTCATGAAGAATGAGAAGGACGCCGCGTACCTTGCGGAATTGATGGTTGAAACTGGCGAACGCATGGGCAAGAAGATGGCGGCGCTGATCACCGATATGGATCAGCCGCTGGGACGATACGTCGGGAACTCGCTGGAAGTCGTGGAAGTGCTGGAGGTGCTGCGTGGCGCCGGCCCTGAAGATTTACGCAATCTGTGCCTGGAGCTGGCCGCGTGGATGTTCTTCCTGGGCGAGCGCGCCAGCAGCATCGATGATGGAAAGCGGCTCGCGGCGAAGCTCCTTGCCTCCGGCGATGCGCTGCAGAGATTTCGCAAGATGATCGAGATGCAAGGGGGAGACCCGAGAGTGGTGGATGATCCCAATGTACTACCGCGAACCCTTCACTCTCTGGATGTGCAGAGTCCCAAAGCCGGTTACGTAACCGCGATTCAGTGCGAGCGAGCCGGGACGGCTTGCGTCATTCTGGGTGGCGGACGCGAGCGTAAGGAAGACTCGGTAGATCCTGCGGTGGGATTCGTATTGCACAAGAAGGTCGGGGATTTCGTTGCGGCGGGCGAGGTGCTGTGCACGGTTTACTACAATTCCGAAACCCTGGGCGCTCGCGCTCGAGCCATGCTGCTGGAAAGTTTCGAAATTTCAGAGATTGCCAGAACTGAAAAGCGACCTCTGGTGCACAGGGTCATAACGAAGTCGGGGGAGAAAAGCTGAATGGGACGATTCACCGGGATTCTCGGTCTTCTCACCATGCTGGGCCTGGCATACGCCTTCTCCACCAACCGGCGCGCGATCCGTTTGAAAACGGTGGCCTGGGGTCTGGGGCTGCAGCTTGTATTCGCGATTTTTGTGCTGAAGGTCGAAATCGGGCGGCGGATTTTCCAGGCTGCCGGCAATGCCGTGAATCGTCTGCTCAGTTACTCCTTCGAAGGTTCGAAATTTGTCTTCGGCGAACTGGGGAGGCAGGGCTCATCGCTGGGGTTCTTTTTCGCGTTTCAGGTGCTACCCACCATCATCTTCATCGCTGCATTTTTCGCCGTCCTGTACCACTTTGGCATTATGCAATTCATCATCAAGCAGGTGGCGAAGGTGATGACCCGGGTGATGGGTGCGAGCGGAGCAGAGTCGCTGAATGTTGCTGCCAGCATTTTCATGGGGCAGACCGAAGCGCCGTTGACGATTCGTCCGTTTTTGCCAGACCTGACGAATTCTGAATTGATGACCGTGATGACCAGCGGCATGGCTCACGTTTCAGGCGGGATTATGGCCGCCTACATCGCGTTTGGAATCGATCCGAAGCACTTGCTGAGCGCGGTCATCATGACGGCTCCGGGGACGCTGTTGATGGCAAAAATGCTGGTGCCCGAGACCGAGCAACCGAAAACTGCCGGGCGCGTGATCATGAGCGAAGATGAAGTGGCTGCGGAGAAGAGCGAGAACCTGCTGGGTGCGATCGCGAGGGGAACTACGGATGGACTGCACCTTTCGCTGAATATCGCGGCGATGCTGATCTCATTTCTGGCGCTGATCGCTTTGACGGATGGTCTGCTGGGAGGAGCTCACAACGGCCTGGCACACTTCGGCATCAACTGGTTCCCTTCCAGCATGGAAAAGATTTTCGGTACGTTGTTTGCGCCGATTGCGTGGCTAATCGGCATTCCATGGCATGACTGCGGCGCAATCGGCAATCTGCTTGGGACGCGCATGGTCTTGAACGAACTGGTGGCGTTCTCGATGCTGGGTCCGCAAAGAGCCGTGCTCGATCCTCGTTCGTTCACGATCGCCACGTTTGCGCTTTGCGGCTTTGCCAACCTGAGCTCCATCGGCATCCAGATCGGCGGAATCGGGGCCCTGGCGCCAAATCGCAGGGGAGACTTGGCGCGCTTGGGCTTCCGCGCGATGCTGGCCGGAACCATGGCAAACTTGATGTCGGCATCCATTGCAGGGCTGCTGTACTAGATCAGAACGCCAAACCTGTTGCTCCGCCTCGCAGGCGCGAAAAGCGTAACTCCACTCCTGTACAAGCGAGCTTGCTTCGTATAAAAATTGGGGACAAGCCTTTCACTCGACCGAGCCATCGGCCGATCCCAAGGGGACCAAACACTTGTATCTTCGGCCCAGGACGCTGCAGGAAGCGGTCACCGCGCTCGCCCAGCGTGGAGGTCAAATTTTATCCGGAGGCACGGACTTCTTCCCGGCGCTCGGCGAACGACCTGCGCCGACGCCGATTGTGGATGTCTCCGCGATCACCGAACTGCGTGGTATTTCCTTTGAGCAGGACTACGTCAGCATTGGCGGGCTTACTACCTGGAGTGATGTCATACGAACTCCTCTTGCGCCTTGCTTTGATGGATTGAAGGCGGCGGCGCGCGAAGTCGGCTCGGTGCAGATTCAGAACCGCGGGACCGTCGCTGGGAACTTGTGCAATGCCTCTCCAGCTGCCGACGGCATTCCTCCTTTACTCGCCTTAGATGCGGAGGTAGAACTCGTTTCTGAGGCCGAGACTCGCAGACTTCCCTTAGGTGAATTCGTGAAAGGGAACCGCAAGACAGCCCGGCGGCCGGACGAGATGCTCGCAAGGATCATGGTGCCCCGCGTACTCGAGGATGCCCGATCCGTATTCCTAAAATTAGGCTCGCGACGCTACTTGGTAATTTCAATTGTGATGGTTGCCGCAGTGGTTCAGGCCGACGGCAAGGGAAAGGTCCGGCAGGCGCGCGTAGCAGTGGGTTCGTGCTCGGCGGTGGCACAACGCCTGTACGATCTGGAACGGGACCTCGTGGGCAAGAATCTCGGTAGGGA
>QIAI01000666.1 GCA_003224995.1 Acidobacteriota bacterium | reverse complement strand
GATCACGCTGGGCGAGAAGCGTGCACTGCGTCCCAAAAACGACTCCGACTGCGAGATCGCCTGCTCGACCAGTTTCGATTGCTCGCTCACGTCTCCGTGTTTCTCGCGAAACGCGGTCGCAATCGAAGTTAAAACTCGTTTGAAACTGGGACGCCCCCATTGGTCCTGGGGCGGGAAATAGGTTCCTCCGTAAAAAGGCTTGCCCTCGGGAGTCAGAAACGCGGTGAGTGGCCATCCCCCTTGTCCGCTGATCGCGCTGACCGCAGCCTGGTAACGGCTGTCGATGTCGGGTCGTTCATCGCGGTCCACTTTCACGGCCACAAAATTTTCATTCACGATGCGCGCGACTTCCGGATCGTCGTACGACTCGCGATCCATCACGTGGCACCAGTGACACCACACGGCGCCGATGTCCAGCAACATAGGCTTGTTTTCGCGCTGCGCGGTAGCGAAAGCTTCTTCGCCCCACTCCTGCCAGTGAATGGGCTGGTGCATGGCGGAACGCAAGTAGGACGAGGAGGCCTGCGCCAGCGAGTTGGGAGAGTGAGAACTCATGGTCTTAATTTAGTGTAATGGCTTTGCAGAAACCGCGCATGAGGGCGCCTGATTTATCCTGCGGGGTACCTGACCAGGGAGGACCTGTATGAAGGGGATCGGAAAGTGGCTGCTGCTGAGCGTAGGGACGTTAGCCATCCTGTTGCTCATCGCCATCACGCTCACTATCGGCTGGAGGCCATTCCTTGGCCCGAAAACCCGGCCGCTCTCCGAACGTAGCTTCGAGCGAACGCCCCAGCGCTTGGAGCGCGGCCGTTACATCGCTACGGCTTTGAGTGGTTGCTTGTACTGCCATACGCCCCATGATTGGGCCGCGCCGGGCACGCCCCTCATTCCCGGCAAGGAAGGGGCCGGTGAAATCGAGCCCTACGCCGCTCTTCGCGGACGCGTGGTGGCTCCCAAGCTCGCCCCCGATGTGGAGACCGGCGCCGGACGCTGGACCGACGACCAATTTGCCCGCGCCATTCGTGAGGGTATCGGACATGATGGCCGCACGCTGTTTCCATTAATGCCCTACGCCCGCTACCGCGAGATGTCTGACGAGGATCTGGCATCGGTCGTCGTCTACTTGCGCTCACTGCCCGCGGTGCACAACCAGTTGCCCAAAACTGAAATCATCTTTCCCGTGAAATACCTGATCCGCAACGCACCCCAGCCGCTGAGATCGTCGGTGCCGCAGCCCAACTCCCCCGATCCTGTTTTGCGCGGCGCCTACCTGGTGAATCTGGCCGGCTGTGGGGACTGTCACACGCCGCAAGTGAAGGGACAAAGCGTTCCCGGCATGCAGTTTGCCGGCGGGTTCCCCTTCCCCGGGCCGTGGGGCGATGTCGCAACCGCGAACATTACGCCTGACCCGTCAGGCATCTCCTACTATGATGAAGCTCTCTTCCTCGCGGTCATACGCACCGGCCAAGTCAAGGCTCGCCAATTGAATTCCATCATGCCTTTCAGCTTTTACAGGAGGCTCACCGACGATGACCTGAAAGCGATGTTTGCATATTTGCGCACGATCAAACCCGTGCAGCACCGGGTCGACAACACGCAGCCTCCTACCGCGTGCAAGCTATGCAAGCAGAAACATGGCGCGGGAGCGGAAAACTAGAGTGAGCGGGGAAGCCGACGGCGCCCTGCCTGTTAACACGGACGAGGCGATGAGCCGCGATTCACCCTCTACATACTCACCGCCGGTGTGCGCCACGTGAATCGAGCCCGGGCCCACCAGCAGCGGCTCGCCCCATGCAGTGAGCGCCGGAATGTCGGTGGTAAAGGCCGCGATCATGGTCGGCCAGCCATCCACTGAGCGAAACCGCATGAATGGAATCTCCAGATAAAAATCCACCGTGGCCAGACCGGCCGCCGTTTCCACAATCTGTCGACGCAAGTCTTCCGTCGGACCGACCAGGCGATAGAGCAGGTGAGCCTTGGCGAAATCCGGAATCACGTTGGGCGCCCGGCCGCCTTCGATCAGACCGATGTTGAAGGTGCAAGGACCAATGCCTTCGCTCGCGGGAAGCGGCATGGCACGAAGTCGAGTGAGCGCCACCAGCAGCTTGTCGATCGCCGATTCGCCCAGTTCCGGATAGGCGGAATGCGCCATACGTCCGCTAGCAATCAGTTCAATCCGTAGCGTGCCCTTGGACGCGAGTGCCAGATGATTCTC
>QIAI01000358.1 GCA_003224995.1 Acidobacteriota bacterium | reverse complement strand
CGTAAGATCAGCGCTGACCAGGTCATCGGTCGCTTGCGTGGCAAACTTGCTCATGTTCCCGGTTCGACGCTGTACCTGCAATCCGCACAGGACCTCCAGATTGGAGGCCGCATGGGCAATGCGCAGTATCAGTACACCCTGCAATCTGAAAACCTCGATGATTTGAACGCATGGGGTCCCAAAGTTCTGGCGAAGCTTCGCCAGTTGCGCCAGTTGAAGGACGTCAACACCGATCAGCAGAATCGCGGCCTGGAAGCACGCGTGGTAATTGATCGCGACACCGCTGCTCGTTTAGGCATTCAGCCCAAGTCCGTCGATGCCGCTCTTTATCAGGCATTCGGGCAAGCCCAGGTCTCCACCATTTACGAACAGCTGAACCAGTATCACGTCATCATGGAGGTGGACCCCCGTTACCAGCAAACCCCGGATGCTCTGCAGAGCGTTTACGTTCCATCCAAGTCAGGGACGTTGGTGCCCTTATCGACGTTCTGCCACTACGAACCCTCGAACACTCCTCTGGCTGTCAACCACCAGGCACAGTTTCCGTCCGTCACTCTTTCGTTCAATCTCGCCGAGGGTGTTTCCTTGGGAGAAGCGACCCAGTTGATCGAAGGTGCCAGCCGCGACTTGCATTTACCCAGCACCATTCATGCCAGCTTCCAGGGAACCGCCGCTGCATTTCAGAGTTCGCTATCCAGTGAGCCCATCCTCATCCTTGCCGCTCTCGCCGCGGTCTACATCGTCTTGGGCATTTTGTATGAAAGTTACATTCACCCCATCACCATTCTCTCCACTTTGCCGTCGGCCGGCGTGGGCGCACTTTTGGCACTCCTGCTGACCCGCAATGACCTTAACGTCATCGCCCTCATCGGAGTTCTGTTGCTCATCGGGATCGTCAAGAAAAATGCCATCATGATGATCGACTTTGCCCTCGATGCGGAGCGAAAAGATAACAAAAGTTCCGAGGATGCGATCTATCAGGCTTGCATCATGCGCTTCCGTCCCATCATGATGACCACCATGGCCGCCTTGCTTGCCGGCCTGCCTCTCGCGCTCGGAACCGGCACGGGTTCTGAGTTGCACCGGCCCCTTGGCATCACTATCGTCGGTGGCCTCATCGTGAGCCAGATGCTCACGCTGTTCACCACTCCAGTCGTCTACCTCTATATGGATCGCATGCGCTTGCGTTTTCGCGGTGTGCGGAGAGACGCGAAAGCTCCACTGGTGCAACCAACCTAGTGTCCTGTTCCGCAAATTCGCGTCATAGTCTGTCATCTCGATCCCGCAAACTCGCGGCACAAATCTGTCATCCCGAGCGCGCAAATTAGCGCCATAAATCTGTCATCCCGACCGGAGCGAAGCGGAGTGGAGGGACCTTGTGTTTTCAAACGACCGGTTCTCTTCGCTCAGGATTTTCCGGATGTTATTTATCTCTGGACACCACACTTGCAGGCTGCGGAACAAGTGAAGATGGAGCTGTGTCAACCATGTCCCCGGTCTGCTTTGTCAACCATGTCCCCGGTCTGTGTTGTCAACTATGTCCCCGGTTTGGACCATTGGGAAGGGCACGACCTCGGTTGTGCCGCTATGCCGTGGAAATTAGGTCTGCGCTTCAGCGCCTGAGGTTCGCTTTTTTGGCATCTGCAAGCACGGCTTTTCCCGCATCCTGCTAGTGTCCTATCCTGCAAATTCGCGCCATAAATCTGTCATCCCGACCGGAGCGAAGCGGAGTGGAGGGACCTTGTGTTTTCAAGGAATTGTTCTCTTCACTCAGGATTTTCCTTATGCCATTTATTTCTGGGACACTACAGCAGCCCTTATCGACGAGAGTTGGTCATCATCAGTGCAAACAGAATGGGCAGGTACACGACGGTCGAAAGCAGTAATTGCCGAGCTCGCTTTTTTGAGGCCGCGCTGGACAGCGGCAGATCTAAGATTGCTAGGCGCGCTCCCATTCCCAGCAAGCTGAATCCCAGCACGAGCGCTCCCACCAGATAAATCTTTCCGGCCATTCCCGTAAGACTCGGCACGAGACTCACCGGGATCAGAAGCACCGAATAAATCAATATCCGCCGCACTGTCGAAGTCCCCTCCGGTTCCACTACTGGCAGCATGCGAATGCCACCCTGGGCATAGTCATCCCGGTAGAGCCAGGCGATCGAAAAGAAGTGCGGGAACTGCCACAAAAACAGAATCGCGAACAAAACCATTGTGTCCCACTCGACTTTGCCGCGGACCGCCGTCCATCCCAGGACGGCGGGCATCGCTCCCGGAAACGCGCCCACGAACGTACACAAGGGGGATATCCGCTTCAGCGGTGTATACACCGCTAGATAAACCAGCGCAGTCAAGAAGGTTAAAAGTCCCGTGAGCGCATTCGTAAGAACCGCTAAGTAGATTGATCCGCCGATAGCCAACAGCGCGCCTGCAAGCGATGCGTGCAGCAAGCTCATACGGCCCGTTGGCAGCGGACGTAATGCGGTCCGTCGCATGCGCGCGTCGACGTCCCGTTCGATTACTTCATTCAGGGCCGCAGTGCCGCTCGAGACCAGGCCAATCCCAAGTAAGGAGTGAAACAGACCCCAGTGCCAGCTCGAAATCCCAGCCCTTCCCGCTGCAAAAAAATATCCGCACCAGGCGGTCATGACGATCAGGCTCGTCACGCGTAGCTTCGTGAGTTCAGCGTAATCACGAAGCAGGGAAGTCGCACGCATTCGCTCGAGGCTCGGAAAAGGTAAGACTGCGCTCATAGTTTCATTTCGTGGTTGGGCGGCCGGCTTGAAACCTCTCCCACAACCTTGCCCGCCGGTGACGGACGGCATAACCCCTCGCCGTCTTCGATGACGCCACGGCAAAATAGTATGAATGTAAGAGAATGTCACTATTTTTTTTACAAATAATTTGCAATTCCTCGTGAGGCGATGTACTATCCGCGCCATTACGGGGTCTTTAGTCGCAAAATTTTCACGGTGGAAAATCGTTTTAGAAGCTGCGACCCGAACTATGCACTTCCTCATGCCATCCTGTGGCATTACTGTGCGGTATCAACCATTTCAAGCTAGGTCAGCGTCACTGCAGGCGGAGCGCGTCCCAACAGGAGATCGTATGCCAGTCTCTTACCGCAGGAACTCGTTATTTTGTCAGTCTGTTCTCCGATCTTGTCTGACTGTAGTGCTCTTTCTTTCGTCTCTACTCGTCTTCACCAGCCAGCCGAGTTACGCCATTCCGGCGTTTGCCCGCAAGTACGGCCTACCTTGCTCGGCATGCCATGTTGGTTGGCCGATCCTGAACGTTTTTGGTCAACAGTTCCGAGATAACGGATACCAACTCGGCAACGATCGCGATTCCCCGATTTATCAGAATCCCGCCTATTGGCCCATCACCTTCCGGGTGACTCCGCAGTGGCATCTCGAGAGTCAGACCAAAGTGCAAATCGATGATCCAACGGGCGCCACCGCGGGCACCGAGCAAACGGTGACCACACATGGTTTTGATCTCTCTGGATTAGATATCTGGACTGCCGGCACACTTTACAAAAACATTTCTTTCTCGGTGCTTCCGTCCATGGCTGAAGGCGATGGCTTCCACTTCGAGAACGCCTGGGTCCGGTTCGATAACCTTCTGCACTCCCCTTGGCTCAACCTTAAGCTGGGCAAGTTCGAACTCGATAGCCTGCTCTCGGAAAAGCGCCTTGTGACTCTCTCCGGCCAGGGCGGCGGCTGGTTCAACTACCATTTCCTGCCGGTGGGCGACAGCAATACGTTTGGCGGAATTGGCGACAACCAGATTGGCGTCGAGCTTTCCGGACATAACAAAAACAGCTACGCCCGCTATTCCATTGCGCTGCTGAGTAGTACCGACGGCAATCCCGGCTTGCTTGCCGGTGGTCAGCCAAACACGGCTCGCACCTACGATACTTTCATCAACCTGAATGAAGGTTTCCAGGTCTCTGGTCTCGGTGTTCAGCGAGTCGGAGTCTTTGGATACTTTGGACAAACTCCCACCTACTTTCTGACCAGCGGCCAAGTCCCCGTCGAAGGCAAGGGCAATCGCAGCTTCTCGCGGGTGGGGGCGTACGGCTGGTGGTTCCTGAAGGCTCTGGATATCGAAACCCTCTACATGCATGGTCAGGACAATGTCTACCTGGGGAATGGGATCGCCGTGAATGATCCCGGCGGACTGCCCCCGGGCGCCGCGGGACCGAGTTGGAATGGCGGCTTCGTAGAGGCTCATTACACCGTCAATCCGCAGTTCATTTTCACCGGCCGCTACGAGCTCGTGCACATGTCCCGTCAGGCCAATCCAGCCTTGGCGGCAACACCTAACCTCGGCAACGTCGACGGCTTCACGTTCGGATACCGCTGGTATCCAATCATGTTCAGCCGAGCCGGCCTCGCTTTCCATAACGAATATTCACAGGCCAAGACCGGCAACACATCCATCCTCACAACTAGTGATCAGACGGTTCGCAGCCTGATGATTGGTTTTGACTTTGATTACTAGCGCCATGATTGATTTCGATTTTGATCACTTGGGTTTAAGCTATTTCTCATGGGTGAAGCGGTTGTTGTGGGGCCGGTTGCACGTACGAAGAATTCAGTCTTGAAGTCCACCGGAGTTCGCGGTGCGTGCTGGGCCTCACTTTTGATTCTCTTTCTCTGCGCTCCGTGCTTTTCGCGGTCGCGCGATACCGGTGGCGCTAGCTTTAGCATCGATCTCGATTCGCCTTTCGACGACGTAGTGACTGCGGTCAGCGACGTGGCTCACGGTCCATCGATTAAGGGCACCTTTGAATATCGTGACGAGGAACAACTCAACGGGGCTCAGTTTGCCGAGAAATCGTCGTTGTTCCCTGCCTGGACTGGATCGGGCAAGGTCTTCTTCAAGCTTCGTAACAAGGCCCTGTCGCCCTCGCACTTTCTCAACAGCAATGACGTCGGTACGGTGGCAGTCCGATATATCGTCCAGGAGCGAGGTCCGAATCAGACGCGGCTCTTCATCGATGCCGTTTTCATCGAGAACGCCCGCCATCACGGGCATCCCTCCGACGGATACGTGGAGACTTGCGAGTTCGGTGAGATTGGCAAGCGGCTCAAGGATCGAAAGCTCTTGCAGACGCAGGCCGCAGCCGGCCAGCAATTCTCACCGGTGGCGGAGAGTTCTTCGCGCGCTGACACCACAACCTCCGAACCGCCTCCACCGGCGCCGCCTGTATCAAAGCCCATTGTGGCTCAAACCACGGTTGATGCGGCTCAGAACACAGACTTGCAGCACGCCATTGACGAGCAGTCTTCTCTACTCGCTGCCGACTCAGCGAATCTCGACAGGCTGGAAGCGCAAGCCCGCCAGCTTCGTACTTCTGAGTTTGTCCGGGTTAAGTCCGACCGGGCCGAATTAAAGGCGCTGCCTTACGCCCACGCCCGGGTTGTGGAAGCGTTGACGAAAGGACAGGAAGTTACCGTCCTCGCCAAAAGCTCGTATTGGTACCAGGTGCGGGCCGAGGATGGGAAAGAAGGATGGATCTCCCATGCATCACTCGAGGTCCAGCCATGAGGGCGCGATGTTCCAGACGGCACGCGATGGCCCTCCTGGTGGTTTCTTCTTTGCTGGTTGCTGAGCTGGCGTGGTCGCAAACCGGGAACAGCGCCACGATAGATCGGACCTATGCGGTTTCCATCGAGACCGTGCAGAAGGGGTTACAGCAGATCGGTGGTTTCGGTGGCGGCAAGTTGCCTATCGTGGATGGCTTCGTGACTTCAACCGCGGATCAACTCGAGCATTTCGAACACCCGTACTACCAGTACCGGGTGCACCTGAACCCGGCCAATGGCGCCTCCACGACCGTAAGCGTTGAGGCTATCATTACCGCTTGGTACGCGGATCCCGATCCGAAGCGCGCTGAATATCGCTCTCTACCCTCCAATGGTCGCCTCGAGAAAGATTTGCTCGACCGCCTTCAGGAAGCCCTGCGCGGATCGCTTCCTGCTTCCGACTCTGCGCCCGCTGCCACTCTTACTCCCAATCCCAATGCCTCCCGGGATGCAGATGCAGGCAAAGCCGCATCTCCATCAGCCAAAGTTTCTAAGCTGCCCCTCAAGGCTGGTCCCACGCAGGAACAACTGGATGCGGTTCTCGCTCAACGGCAAGCGGTGCGTGAAAAAACATCCACGTTGCAGGCTCAGATCGAGCAGTTCAAGATCGCCGATCGCAAACCTGCGAATG
>QIAI01000672.1 GCA_003224995.1 Acidobacteriota bacterium | reverse complement strand
CAAGAAACGAGCTTTCAAATAAAAACCTGCTGATACGCTTAGGATCCCTAGTGAAAATAACAAGGCAGCTACACTCAGCAGGTTACTGTCTTGATGAGCGCCCAGCGCGGACGGGAGTACGCAGAGCCCGATAAAAGCCCCAACCGGACCCACTACCATCAGCCAGTTGGCAGCGCGTGAAACCATAAGGCCAGTCCCTCTGGCGGAGCAAGAGATCTCCGCTCTCACGCCTGAGCTAACCTCCGGCGATAAACTCAAGATATCGGGTTTACTCCCCTTAACTCCAGATGACGAAAGTCACTTTGCGTTCACTGAGGTCCGAGTGACGCCGGTAACTTGTCGCAGGCTGATACAACACCCTACCATGCTCGAAGTATGACGCTCACATCGCTGTTGGTGTGTGCGGACGCCCGCGCAGTTCAAGTGCTTAGCCGCATTTTGACGGATCTAGGCATCGCTGTGGAATGCTGCGGCGATCCATGCGCGGCTGCTGTCCGGCTCGCCGCGCAACATTTCGACGCGATTCTTCTAGATTGCGACGATCAGCCGTCGGCAATCGAATTGATTGCCCTCGCCCGCAAAGAGCCGGCCAACAAAACCACACTGTTTATTGCCATGGTGGACGCTAGAAACCAGGTGCGCGACCTGTTTTCGAAGGGGGTGAATTTCATTGTCTATAAGCCCATTTCCGCGGAACGGGCGAGCAGTAGTCTGCGGGCGGCAGAGGGTTTGCTGAGGCGGGAACGACGGCGCAACAAGCGCATACCGCTTCACACGAAAGTTTCGCTGTCGTACGGCGTCATCGAAAATTCACCGGCGGCGCTAGTGGATCTGAGCCAGGATGGCATCGCCATCCAGTCCGAGAGCACGGTTCCCATCAATTCGAAAGTTTATCTTCAGTTCAGCGTTCCCGGTCATTCTTCTCACGTCCGACTTTCGGGAGAGGCGGCGTGGCAGGATGCCTCTGGACGAGTAGGCATTCGTTTCGCGGACGTGCCACAGACTTCGTGGCACGTGCTCAAGGAATGGCTGAAGGCACGGCACACCGAAGCCGCACTCCAGGACGCAAACAAGCCCTGCCGTCTGGGAGCCGACGTTTATAGCATCGGAAGCAGTGTTCCTCACCGCTGTAGTCTAAGCGACATAGGTACGGGGGGCTGTTACGTCGAGACCACCGAGCCCTTTGCCGCAGGTACTGCGGTCGAGATCGTGGTCCGCACCCACGAGCTTAAAATCCGAGTGCAGGGAACGGTGCAGACCATGCACACGGGTTTCGGTATGGGCGTTCAGTTCAGCCTGAACACTAGCGAAGAACGAGTACAGGTGGAACAACTGATTGCCTGGCAAACTCTGCAGCCTGAGATTTCGGTCTAGTCACTACTTCTGGCGTGGTTCGCGTTTTCCTCCTGCAATGCCTTCCGAAAATATTCAAGCGACAATCGCAGCCCTGATTCCAAATCGATCTTTGGTTCCCATCCCAGAAGCGCCTTTGCTTTGGTGATATCGGGACAGCGCTGTTTCGGGTCATCTACTGGTAGCGGTTGGTGATGGATCTTGCTCTTGGAAACAGTCACCGCCAGCACACGCTTGGCGCATTCAAGAATAGTAAATTCCGTAGGGTTCCCGATGTTGACTGGCAAATGTTCGGCTGACTTGGCGAGCCGCAGAAAACCCTCGATCTCATCACTGACGTAACAGAAGCTGCGGGTCTGGCTGCCGTCGCCGTACACGGTAAGGTCTTCGCCGCGTAGGGCTTGTTTCATGAAGTTAGGGATGACCCGGCCATCATTCAGTTGCATGCGCGGCCCATACGTGTTGAAGATGCGCGCGAGTCGCGTATCGACTTCGTGGTAGCGGTGATACGCCATAGTCACGGCTTCGGCGAAGCGCTTGGCTTCGTCGTAAACCGAACGTGGTCCAATGGGATTCACGTTGCCCCAATAGGTTTCTTTTTGCGGATGCTCCAGGGGATCGCCATAACTTTCGGAAGTCGATGAAACCAGGTATTTCGCGCCATATCGGTGCGCAATATCGAGCGCATGGAAAGTTCCGAGCGAACCGACTTTCAGAGTTGCAATTCCGTGAACGGTATAGTCCACCGGGCTAGCGGGGCTGGCAAAATGAAAAACGTAATCTACTTTCCCGCAGTCAAAAGGCTGATTGACGTCGATTTCCCGAAGTTCAAAACGAGTTTCGTTGCGAAGATGGTGAAGATTGGATTGCCTGCCGGTCAGGAGGTTATCCACCGCAATAACGGAATAGCCTTCCGCCAGCAAAGCGTCGCAGAGGTGCGAGCCCAGGAACCCGGCGCCGCCGGTAACCAGGGCGCGTGATTGGCTCATGACGGGTTGAGTTTCGTCGAGTGAGTGGCTGCGCCAGCAGGCCGAGGTTCTGGGGTTGCAGGCTGACGCCCGACACTATAGTAAGTGAAACCGGCGGCAGCCATGGTTTCGGGATCGTACAAATTGCGTCCATCGATCACGATGGGATACTTCATCTGGCCATGCAAACGTTTGAGGTCCAAAGCGGCAAACTCTTCCCATTCAGTGAGCAGGAGGAGGGCGTCGGCATCGTTGGCGGCATCATACGCGTTGTTGACGAACTCCACACTCGATTTCAGGACTTCGCGCGCCCTTTCGCCAGCGGCGGGATCGTAAGCAGTGATCTGGCACCCCTCCTGTAACAAGGCTTGAACTAACAAGATTGCGGGGGATTCCCGGATGTCATCTGTGCCTCCCTTGAAGGCCAGACCCAGTACCCCTAGCTTCTTGCCACGTAATGTCCAGAGGGCATTACGTGCCATGCGCAAGAACCTCTTACGCTGCTCTTCGTTGATACGCATGACTTCGTCGAGCAAGCGGAACTCGTATCCACACTCGCGTGCTACGGCGCGGAAAGCCATTAAATCCTTTGGA
>QIAI01000648.1 GCA_003224995.1 Acidobacteriota bacterium | reverse complement strand
GAAGCGTTCTGGCGTAGCCCTCCATTTTGTGTTCGTGTTCCTCGTGATCGCAGTTGGGCAGGGCTTCGGGGCGACGAACCCGCCTGCGCCGATCGATCGTTGCCAGCTGACCGCGTGGATCGTAAGCGGGATTTCGAATGCCCGGCTAGGCCGGCTAGTTGCAGAGCGCGGCATCGCATTTACTCCCAGTGCGAGCGACGAAAAACAGCTGCGTACTGTGGGCGCCGATGCCCAACTCATCAAGTCTTTGCATGCCGCGCATCCGTTTGGCACGGCGAAAGCATTAACCTGTCCTCAGAAATTGTACAAAGCGGCGGAGCTCGCTCATCAAAAAAAGTACGAGGCGGCCACCACTCAGCTCACGCTGTTAGTCCACGCCGATGCGGAGAACGCCAACCTGCACCTTGCTCTGGGGGAGATGCTTCTCCGGCAGGAAGATTGGGATCAGGCGCTGGATGAATTTACCGAGGCGACTCGGTTGATGCCGGGATTCCCCGAGGTTCACAATCGACTGGCGTACATTTTCTCGCGCTCAGATATCGCTATCTTGGCCTGGGACTCTACGGGACAGGAAAGAACTACGCGGCGTTGCACGCCTACGAGCAATCACTGGCGCGAGAACCAGAGAATGCGGATGTTTACTACGACATCGGAATCGCGCACCGAGATCTTGGAGATCTGCGTGGCGCGATGGTTGCGTATCGCCACGCCTTGCGCCTCAGAGCCGAATTCTGGGAGGCGCACAGCAACCTGGGAGTCGTTCTGCACGATCTCGGGCGTCTGGATGAGGCCATCGTTGAATACCGCGAGGCGAAGCGCCTGGCGCCTGAAGAATCTTCCATCCGCAACAATCTCGGGAACACCTACTGCGATAAAGGGGAGTACGACGCAGCCATCGCAGAGCTCCGCGAGTTGAATCGTATGGATGCGGCATGGACCGGCGGTCATTCGTGCATGGCGCAGGCGTTCATGGCGAAGAAAGATTATCCCGAAGCGATTGCCGAGCTGCGGATCGCTGTTCTGCAGAACCCGACTGGATCTTCCGAACACCGGGTGCTCGGACAAGTATTGCTGCTGGCTGACAAGCCGGACGAGGCGGTGCAGGAACTGAAAGCAGCCGTAGCCCTCAGTCCGGATTCCGGCTTGGCGCATCATTACCTGGGCACGGCACTTTTTGAATTACAAGCCTTCGAGGAAGCGGAGAAGGAATTCCGGGACGCCGTGCGCCTGGAGCCCACGGCGCAAAACCATTACTCACTGGCGGCCTGCTTGATGGCCATGGGCCGGAATGATCAAGCGTTAGCCGAACTGGAAAATGCATCCCGCCTGGATCCCACGAAACCGTTGTACCGCGCGCGCCAGGAAGAGTTGATGAAGCTGATGGGACAGCCAGCGCGTCAGCAGTAGGTGCTGAGCAGGCGTTTCTGAATGAACTAACGAGTGGTTTCGAACGTCCCTGTACTACCGTACATCATCCACATGTACTGACGTTCGTCGGTATTCCGGAGGACAAATCCTAGAATGCATTTCATCAGGAACTTTTGCCGGCTCCTCCAGGGCCGGCCGCAGGGAGATGCCCATGAACTCGATGTCCACAGGTCATTCCAACGGATCCGGAACTGCCGTTCGAACAGCGCTTGCGCCCACGGAAACGCGACGGGTTGTCGCACCGACACGAACGGCTGCGCCGAAGCCAGAAGGCGATAGCCTCAAGCCTGTGGGATATGGCCTTCCTTGCGCCAAATGCCGGAAATATTACGCGGCCAGTTTGAGCGCGTGTCCGGTGTGTAAATCGTCGCAAAGGGTTTCGCCCGTCGCAGCTTCTCCCTCGGCCCCTGCAGTGGAGACTCAGGCCAAGGGAACTGCTTTGGATGAACAGAAAGCACAGTTGCTACGGGAGTTGAAGACGAACTTGTATGCTTCGCGCGCGCCAATTGTTGCTTCCAGCCAGCCGTGTGCCCATGCGAAGGACGGCAGCACGGCTCACGAATCGGCATCGGTGTGTAAGGCATGCTATACGCGGTTACAAGCGCGGGTGGATCTGGTGGAGGCTGCCTTGCTGATCGATCTTAAGGAAGCCGCGCAGATCATCTATGACGCAGTGTGGGCTGATACTTCGGACTCCAACAAAACCTATCAGAATGCAGCGCAGGCCCTGCTTGGAGAATTGCGGAAGCGCGCAGGGATGAAGCAGTTGGTATTGGGACGCATGCAGCCGCTGGCGCACTAAACTGCCCACCCCGATGTTTATGGTCGACGGTCAAAATCCAAATCTCATGCGCCCGAACGC
>QIAI01000647.1:1769-3069 GCA_003224995.1 Acidobacteriota bacterium | reverse complement strand
CACGTCGCCTAGCTTGCCCGTTAGCGTCAGCTTGCCTTTGCCATCGACCACGGTCACTTCCGTGCTCAGAATCGAGCCGCCGACCTCGGTCCAGGCCAATCCCGTCACCAGGCCTACTTCGCTCTTCTCGTTGGCCAGCGTGTCGCGGAACTTGATCACACCCAGGAAGTCGTTGATGTTATCGCCGGTTACCGTAATCTTGTATTCCGGCCCTTCCTTCACCACCTTGCGCGCAATCTTGCGGCAGACGTTGCCGATCTCGCGCTCCAGGTTGCGCACCCCCGCTTCCCGCGTATACGAGCGGATGATGGCCCTGATCGCATCGTCGGTGAACTTCACGTTCTTGTCCGTCAACCCGGCTTGCGCCAGTTGCTTGATCACCAGGAACTGCTTGGCGATCTCGACCTTCTCCGGCTCGGTGTAGCCGTGCAGCCGCAGTACTTCCATGCGGTCCTGCAGGGCGGGAGGAATGGTGTGCATCACGTTCGCGGTGGCCACGAAGAACACTTGCGAGAGGTCGTATTCCACATCGAGGTAGTGATCCACGAACATGAAATTCTGTTCCGGATCGAGCACTTCGAGCAGCGCCGCGGAGGGGTCGCCGCGGAAGTCCATCGACATCTTGTCCACTTCGTCCAGCATGAAAACGGGATTCTTCGTGCCCGCCTTCTTCATCATCTGGATGATCTGCCCCGGCAGCGCGCCGATGTAAGTGCGCCGGTGACCGCGAATTTCCGCTTCATCGCGCACGCCGCCCAGCGACATGCGGACGAATTTGCGTCCGGTGGCCTTCGCAATCGACATGCCCAGCGACGTCTTGCCCACGCCCGGAGGTCCGACAAAGCACAGGATCGAGCCCTTGGGATTCTTCACCAGTTGCCGCACCGCCAGGAATTCAAGGATGCGCTCCTTGATCTTCTCCAGGCCATAGTGATCTTCGTTGAGAACCTTCTCGGCGCGTCCGATATTGCGGATTTCTTTCGAGCGCTTCTTCCACGGCACCGCCAGCAGCCAGTCGAGATAATTGCGCGACACGGTCGATTCGGCCGACATCGGCGGCATGGCTTCCAGCTTCTTCAGTTCCTGGATCGCCTTGTCCTTCACTTCTTTCGGCATGCCGGCAGCTTCGATCTTTTTCTTCAGTTCGTCGAATTCGCTCTTCTCGCCGCGGCCCAGTTCCTTCTGGATGGCCTTGATCTTCTCGTTGAGGTAGTACTCTTTCTGCGCGCGCTCCATCTGTCGCTTTACCCGCGACTGGATGGTGCGGTCCATGTTCAGTTTTTCGATCTCAATGTCGAGC
>QIAI01000647.1:0-1728 GCA_003224995.1 Acidobacteriota bacterium | reverse complement strand
AAGCTGCAGATTCGCCGAGATGGTATCGGTCAGCTTAGCGGGATCCTCCATGCGGACCGCCGCAATCATGGTCTCGTAGTTCAGCGATTGGCACAGCTTCACGTACTGCTCGAATAACCCGGTTACGCGCTGCATGCCTGCTTCGATCTGCGGATTGGTTTCGGTGGTATAACGCGCCACCCGCACCGAGGCCTGCATGTAGCCGTCGGTGTCGGTGACCTGCAGAATCTTGCCGCGCTCGATGCCCTCGACCAGGACTTTAATATTGCCGTCGGGCAGCTTCAGGCTCTGCACGATGTTGACGATCGTGCCTACCTGGTAAATTTCGTTCGCCTTGGGCTCGTCGATCGAGGCATCGTGCTGCGTCGCCAGAAAGATCTTCTTGTCGGCCGCCAGCGCTTCTTCCAGCGCGTGCACGCTGGACTCCCGGCCCACCACAAACGGGGTCATCATGTAAGGGAAAATGGCGACGTCCCGGATGGGCATCATCGGAAGTTTCTTGGTTTCGAACTTTTCCTTAGACTGGGTCACTTAAAAAATCTGCTCCTAGCTGTTAGCTCTGGGCTTCCAGCTCAAATCCTAGTTTAACAACCTTGAGCACAACTTCCTGGTCCATTCGTCGCTTGCACGCTAACCGCTACAAGCTAAAGGCTAAGGGCCAAGAGCTAAAAGCTGCTCTACCCCGCCTTATCCATCATTGCCAACGAAACATCCCGCTTTTCCACCATCTCGCGGGTTACTTCGAATTCTTTGACCTTCTTCTGGCTCGGCAGATGGTACATAAGGTCCAACATCAGCTCTTCCAGAATCATGCGCAGTCCGCGGGCTCCCACTTTTCGCGCCATGGCTTGCTTTGCGATGGCCCGGGTCGCGTCTTCGCTGAACTTCAAGCGAACGTTCTCGAACTCAAAGAGGCGCTGGTACTGCTTGATGATCGCATTCTTGGGGCGCGTCAGGATCTCGATCAGCGCGTATTCGTCCAGTTCCTCCAGCAATCCCACCACCGGCAAGCGGCCCACAAATTCTGGGATCAACCCAAACTTGATCAGATCCTCCGGCTGGGTTTCACTGACCAGTTGATACTTGCTCTTGCCGGATTCGGCCGATTCCGCTTCCAGCGCTTCCTCTCCGGTTTTGAACCCCAGCGATTTCTTGCCCACACGCCGGGAGATGATCTTGTCCAGCCCGACGAACGCTCCTCCGCAAATAAAGAGGATGTTCGTGGTATCGACCGGGGTGAATTCCTGGTGCGGATGCTTGCGCCCGCCCTGCGGCGGAACGTTCGCGATGGTGCCTTCCAGAATTTTCAGGAGCGCCTGCTGCACGCCTTCGCCGGATACATCGCGCGTGATGGACGGGTTCTCATCCTTGCGCCCGATCTTGTCGACCTCGTCGATGTAGATAATGCCGGTCTGCGCCCGTCCCACATCGCCTTCGGCGGCCTGCAGCAGCTTGAGGATGATGTTCTCGACATCCTCGCCCACATAGCCGGCTTCGGTCAGCGTGGTCGCATCCACGATGGCAAACGGCACATCCAGCATGCGCGCCAAGGTTTGCGCCAGCAGCGTTTTGCCCGTGCCCGTCGGACCGATCAGCAGAATGTTCGACTTGGTCAGTTCCACTCCATCGCCGGTCTTCTGGCGATTCATGAAGATGCGCTTGTAGTGGTTGTAGACCGCAACCGCCAGCTTCTTCTTGGTCTGCTCCTGCCCGATGACGTACTCGTCC
>QIAI01000651.1:548-2264 GCA_003224995.1 Acidobacteriota bacterium | reverse complement strand
GCGCTTTGATCAATGGCGCGCGGGTAGTGCTAACCGGACAAAGCGTCGCGCCCAGCCTGTTCGCGGTCATGATTGCGTTAGGAAAAGAACGTACAGTCGCCCGCCTGAAAGCCACCCAAGAACTCGCAGCCAGAGCCATGACCCCAGAAGTCTAAAAGCCCCACTGTTCAGCCCAAACTGAAACCTTGGTACCTTATGTTCCGCACTTGATTGCTCCGCCAGGAACCTGCCGCTGTCATAATTGGCTATATATGTGGCCCGCCATTTCCCCAAAGATTGATGACCGCTGGCTGCCGAAGTCCGTCCTGTGCCTGCGGGAATATAGCCTCAACAAGTTTCTTCGCGACGTTGTTGCGGGAATCACCGTCGGGCTGGTTGCCCTGCCGCTGGCTATGGCCTTTGCCATCGCTTCCGGACTCACCCCGCAGGCGGGCATCTATTGCGCCATCGTGACGGGCTTCCTCATCTCCGCCCTGGGCGGATCGAAGACTCAGATCGGCGGTCCCACCGGAGCGTTCGTGGTGGTGGTGGCGGGCATCGTCGCCGTACATGGCATTGACGGCCTGTTCATGTGTACGGTGATGGCGGGCGCAATACTTGTGGTCCTGGGCGCGACTGGCATGGGCACGGCGGTGAAGTTTATCCCGCGACCGGTGGTGATCGGCTTTACCAATGGCATCGCGGTCCTGATCGCCAGCACGCAGATCAAAGATTTCTTCGGCCTGCACCTGGCCAAAGTTCCCAGCGAATTCTGGCTTCGGATGAAAGCCCTGGCCGCTGCGTCTCCCACCTGGTCGCTGCAAGCCACGGTGCTTGCCGCAACCACAGTGGCTGTGATTGTGCTCTGCCGCGCGATTTCCAACCGGATTCCCGGCGCGATTGTCGCCATGCTGGGCGCTACGGTAGCCGCGTTTCTCCTCAAGCTGCCTGTAGAAACCATCGGCACGCGTTTTGGCGGAATTCCCAGCGGGCTGCCCCATTTTGCTTTGCCTCAATGGCACGCCCGCCTCGTGCATGGCCTGCTCGGGCCGGCGTTTACGGTGGCGATGCTGGGCGCCATCGAGTCACTGATGTCGGCAGTGGTTTCAGACCGAATGAGCAACGACCGGCATAATCCCAACGTCGAACTCATCGGGCAGGGAATCGCCAACATTTTTTCTCCCATGTTCGGAGGCTTGCCGGCGACCGGAGCTATCGCACGCACCGCAACCAATATCCGTTCCGGAGCGCAGTCGCCGGTGGCGGGCATGATCCACGCACTCACATTGTTGTGCGTGCTGCTGTTTGCCGCACCTCTGGCCAGCTACATCCCCATGGCGGCGCTGGCAGGAATCCTGATGGTGGTCTCTTACAACATGGGTGAGTGGCGCGAGATCCCGCAATTGCTGCGGCTCACCAGGACGGACATCAGCGTCTGGCTGGTCACGTTCGCGCTGACTGTCTTCGCCGATCTTACTGTAGCGGTCGAAGCCGGAATGATCCTGGCCGCGCTGCTTTTCATCGCCCGCGTGGCCGAGACCACTACCGTGTCGCAGGTGACCGGAGACTACGTCGAAGACGGCCGGCTGCACATCTTGCAGGACAAGGAAATCCCGTACTACGCCACCATCTTCCGCATCCATGGCCCATTCCTGTTCGGCGCCACCGATAAGATTTCCGCGGTGACGCAAAAAATGCACGAGCTTCCCCCCATCGTGATCATTCGCCTGCGCAACA
>QIAI01000651.1:0-432 GCA_003224995.1 Acidobacteriota bacterium | reverse complement strand
GTTCAGGAAGCCCTGCGCCGGGCGGAAACGGTGTTCGAAAAGATCGAAGCGAGCACTGCAGCAACTGCAAAATGACCCGTGTGGGGCAGACAGTCCTGCCCTGAGCGAAGTCGAAGGGGAGTATCCACCCCACACACGACCACATCAGCCCGACTACTGATTACGCCGCCTTGCCGGCCGTGGCATCGTCCTCAAGCATGGAACGAAGCTGTTTCCGCAGTTCGGGCGAGTCGGGATGCCCGTGGACAGTGCTGGCATGAAGGGCCGCCAAACTTACCACTTCCTCTTCCGTCCCCGAAATGGCGATCGAGCAGGGCTTCTCCGCAGGGAATCGCCGACAATCAATCACTTTCCGTGTTTCGGCCATGTTGCCTCCTTAAAATGTCGGTTAAAAGCAGCGGGATTATAGCCCTAGTTTTCGTGAACATTCAA
>QIAI01000650.1 GCA_003224995.1 Acidobacteriota bacterium | reverse complement strand
ATCTTATCCGTTGGACCGATATTATCGACGGCGCCATGTATCCCGATGCGAAGACCGCAGTCGAGATGAAAGAGCCTGCCATGAAGCTCACCATGGTCATCGAGTCGGCCCAGGACCACACCTTTGTCCCGCGGTTGATTCCATTGCTGGCAAGCATGCCGTTGGCGAAGATTCTCGAACAGCCCTTTGTTGCACCGCTGTTGGCGCCATTGCTCGAGCGTCACCAACGATCCATCACGATTTTGAAAGACCGGACTGAATCAAAAGATGCCACACTCTTCTTCGATGTCACCGACCAAGAGCTGGAAGGTTACAACAAATTCATTCCCTACTATTTACATCCTGAGTCGATCTACAGCGTCGGGCTGAGCAAGAGCAGTTTTAGGGTGAAGGTTTCTGTGGGGTCGAACCCTTGGGCAAACTCGGAACGTCTAGTGAATTTGGCTAGGATCTGCGAGCGTTATGGTGGTGGAGGGCACGCCCGCGTCGGAGCTATTTCATTCGATGTGACTCAAAATGACGCGGCTCGCAAAGCCGCGCGCCAGCGTCCGTGATCAACGTGGTTAAGAATCATCTTGTTAAGGGGTCGGGATGGACCTGCTGGTCCTCTAGCTCCGCGCACAAAGTGGAGAATCAGCGAAATGACGGCCACAATGAGCAGGCGATGAACCAGCCCGCTGGCCACGTGAAACACACCCCATCCCAGTAGCCATGCGACTAGCAACACAATAAAGAGAATAGTGAAAATGCTCATATATCAATCCTCGGCGAAACTGCCGGACCCCCTCTTTGACGAGGGGGTTCGGGAAGTTTCGCTCTTTCTCTAGGCTCGCTTCCGTTCGTTTTCTTGTTCCTCATCAACGTCGCTGCCACCCGGCTGACGACGCTGCTGATCCTGCTGACCACCTTGACGTTGCTGGTCTTGCTGGCCGCCTTGACGCTGCTGCTGTTGACCGCCCTGGCGTTGTTGGTCTTGCTGGCCGCCCTGACGATTTTGGCCCTGCTGGCCCTGCTGTCCTTGCTGTTTCTCGTTGTCCATTACTAAGCCTCCTTTTTTTCTCTTACAATCGATTGATGATGCCTGCCATGAGACCTTGATTAGTCTTAGCTTGCGCGCGGCATGGGTTTGTCAGTCTTCTGGAAGTCCGCGTTGGCTTCGCCGCTTGACGACACATCCTGAGCGCCCGTGCGTTGGAGAATTTCCTTCGCCCGCTTGGTCCAGTTGGAGTCGTCGCAATGAACGGAAAGGAGGATACCGCCCTCTTTTATGCGACCCTCGTATCGCTTGGCCTCGTATTCCGGAATACCCAATCCAATCAAGGCTCCGGTGATGCCACCAATCGCGCCGCCGACACCTGCTCCTGCCAGCGCAGCCACGATGGGTCCGGCCGCGATGAACGGCCCAAGGCCAGGAATCGCCAGTGCGCCAATTCCTGTAAGCCAGCCTAATGTTCCACCGAGAACAGCTCCCGAACCGGCGCCGGTTGCGGCTCCTTCAGGGGCTTTAGTGTTTTTTTCGTGAGCGAAATCTTTGGTTCCCTGGTTTTCAGGAAAGAGAACGGAAATATCTGTGTTGCGGAAATTTTCCTGGCGCAGGACATCGACTGCGTTCTCTACGCTGGTGCGGTCCCGGTAAATTCCAAACACTGCTGTATTTTTGCCTGCCATTTAAGCTCCTTTATGCTTTGTGATCGTTGTAGTTATCTATGCTTTGTGATCGTTATGCTTTGTGATCGTTGTAGTTATCGGTAGTGACTTGGGGAAGGTTTGCTGGCCTGCTTATTGCCAACCTCTATTTCGTTCGTGATTTTGCCTTGTCCCGCAATTTCCGTAGCTTTTGCTTCGATTGCTTGCTTTTCTTCCTGCGTATTCACGGGTCCCTTGAGTGTCACCATTCCGTCGTGTGCGATGACCTTGATGTTGTGCGCGTATGTCGAAAGAGACTTATCCTTCACAATGGCGCGTCGAATCTGCCGGGCAAGCTCGCGATCCGAGTGATTCTCTTTCTGCTGATCCGCCGTAGGTTCAGATTTGTTTCTGTCGCGCTGGTTGATTTTGGTGTTGTCGGGGGCTGCCTTATCTTGCTTGGTGTCGGGTTCCTGCGCCCAGATTAAGGTCGAACTACAGAAAAGAACTAAGAGGAAACTCAAAGATCGAACTAATGGTTTGCTTGGTTTGCTCATACCACCGCCTTTATCCGAAGTAACGTTCTCTAAGATGGCTTTGTAGCGGTGTGAGATGTCCCGCTTCCAGAGACTACTCGCGAAGCAGAGTTCTTCAATTTGAGACTTCACATCTTTGCTGGCGGACAAACTCGAGCACACGACAAAAATTACGATAGCTTGTGTCCGATGAAGTACGGCGCCGAAAGGTACTGTTCGGAATGGAACAGAACTTTGTTACCTCCGTAACGCGTCCATTCAGCTTTGACGCCCCTACAATGACGGGGTGGTTCTCCGTGCAATCGAAGCTGGTAAGAATTGGCTTGTCGCCATTGCGCTACTGGTGTGCCTTCAGGTATTTGGTTCGTTGCTGTTAGCGCGAAGTTTCAAATTGACG
>QIAI01000649.1:1451-3196 GCA_003224995.1 Acidobacteriota bacterium | reverse complement strand
GGCGCGATCGGATGCCGAAAAGGCCGGCACCTGGGAGTACAGGCAGCCAGGATCGAGCCGCTCATCCAGCGCGCTGACATCGCGCACCACCAGCGATTCCAGCCAACGCTCGGGATGGAGCCGCCACAAGGAAAGATGGCGAGCGCCCAGCGGCCCCCGGGCATTACGCAAATCACGAATGAGTTGGGCGAAATCCGCGGAATTGCGTTCCTCGAGCACGCGCTCCTCGGCGCCAATGCCGAAGGCAATCTCCTGAGTGCTGCGGAAAGAGCCGCCTTCCTGCGTCCATCGCGCGCGAGCGAACTCCAGACCATGCCAGCGGAACACCAGCTCGGAAGTTGAGAGTACCGCAACTTCGGATTCGGGCAGAAGGCTCAGCACGCGATGGATCGAATCGGCGAAACGCTCCAGGACCGCGCGCTCATCGGGGCACCGAATTAGTCGAGTTGCGACATTGCCGCGGTCGTTGCAGTCCATCGCGACGACGGAATCGTGGCGCTCGTCGAATTCGTAGAGCTTCCACTTGGCGGCATCGGGGTGCAGATGCACCAGGCGTTCGCGGGTCAGGCCGGATGAGCCTGCGGGAAGAAAAAGTTTCACGCCCTCAAACAGCACGCGCTGGTCTGCGGTGTTGCGACAAGCGTCCAGCCAAAGAATGGCGAATGTGAGCGCAGCGTCGATGGACGCTTGCGTCTCTTGCCGGTTGACGCCGAAGACAGCAAAAGCGGTTCGTCCCTGCCGTAAGATGCCTCGCGTATAGATCGGACCAAAGGAATGTTCCAGATCCATTGCGTTGCTCAACCGGGTGACGGTGAACCCGGGGAAAAGACGTTCCAGCGCTCGCCGCAAATGCTGCTGGTAGGTCGAACGCGCGACCCGGCGAGCGGTGGGTGTGCGATGGTCCTGACCGCGGCAGATTTCCAGTTTGGAAGGGCGGCTTTGGCCAAGTTTCTGCACGGTAAGACGCAAGCTGCCATGGCGGACTTCGGATTCCAGAATTCGCCGAACAGCGTTCCGCTCCGCCGACCACAGGTGTAACAGGCACTTGTTGTATTCCCCGGAAATCGAGTACTTGGAATCGGCGAGGTCGAAGATTCGGGCTCCGTCCTCCAGCACCACGGCATGGCGGGATCCACCCAGAAATTCCTGCAGCGTTCGGGTTAGAGATTCTGGAGTCATATGCCGATTGTTCCAGCCCGGGGGCGGGCCGTCTGTGACTCATGAACATGCTCGGAACATACTGGAGCGGTGTGGGATAATGGGGTAAATACACCATCAACCCCGAGTCTCAAGCCGGGTCCAGGACATCTAATAATCGTGACTCAAGACAATTTCTTTTTTAAGCACTACGGGCTTACCCAGGAGGACTTGCCGCGTTACCTGGCGGCGGCGCTTTCTGCCGGTGGCGACTATGCGGACCTTTACTTTGAGTACCTTTCGTCGACTTCGTTGATGGTGGATGAGTCCATGGTGAAGTCGGCTTCGCAGGGAATCTCGGCGGGATGCGGGGTGCGGGTGGTAGCGGGCGAGCGAACCGGCTATGCCTACACCGACGACCTATCGCCCGAGCGCATCCTGCACGCCGCGCGCACCGCCGCCTTAATCGCCTCGGGGCCGGCAAAGACCCCGGTGGTCGGCTTCCAGCAGAAAGCGGCGCGGAGTTTGTATCCGGTGACGCTGCCTTCGGTGGATGCGGAAATCACCGCCAAGGTTGAACTGGTCATGCGAATTGACGCTGCGGCACG
>QIAI01000649.1:0-1281 GCA_003224995.1 Acidobacteriota bacterium | reverse complement strand
GGCCGGCGAGATGGAAGTTGTGCTGGGTCCGGGTTGGCCAGGCGTGTTGCTGCACGAAGCGGTGGGCCACGGACTGGAAGCGGATTTCAATCGCAAGAAGACTTCGGCCTTTGCAGGACTGGTGGGCAGACGAGTCGCCAGCGAGAAATGCACCGTGGTGGACAACGGGACCATGCCTTGGCGTCGTGGATCGCTGAACGTCGATGACGAAGGTCAGCCGACGCAGGAGACCGTTCTCATCGAGAATGGAATCCTGAAAGGCTACCTGAGCGATAAGCTTTCGTCGAAGCTGATGGGGATCGCCGATACGGGCAATGGCCGCCGCGAGAGCTACGAGCACATTCCCATGCCGCGCATGACTAATACCTACATGCTACCGGGCCAGGACAATCCTGAGGACATCATTCGCTCTGTGAAGCACGGCGTGTACGCGGTGAACTTCGGTGGGGGGCAGGTGGACATCACGAATGGCAAGTTCGTGTTCTCGGCCTCGGAAGCATACATGATCGAAGACGGCAAGATTACCGCGCCGATCCGCGGAGCGACGTTGATCGGCAATGGACCGGATGTATTGACGCGGGTTTCGATGGTCGGGCACGATCTGCAACTCGACGAAGGCGTCGGGACTTGCGGGAAGGACGGACAAGCCGTGCCGGTGGGCGTCGGTATTCCTACCATTAAAGTGGATCGGCTGACGGTTGGTGGCACCGCCAAGAAGGAAACCGGCGGGTTCATGCAGTAAGTTCGATCGGTCATCTGGACGATCGCCAAGTCGGCGGTATTTGGAAGCAGTTCCACGCGACGGGGCTTTTCCAATAACTTTTTCTTCTGTGGCTCTGTGGTGAAAACGAATCTTAATCATGTCTGAAACCCAAACGATTTCCTCGACACAACTCAGCACTGACTTAAAAGAGTTAGCGCAGGATCTGGTCCGTCGCGCCATGGCTGGAGGTGCATCCGCCGCCGAAGCCGTGGTGCGTGAAGGCGACGAGTTCTCTACCGTTGTCCGCCTGGGGCAGGTGGAAACCCTGAAAGAATCCGGCGCGCGCGCCATTGGGGTGCGCGTTTTCTTTGGCAAGCGCTCGGCCAGCACCTATTCCAGCGACTTTTCGCGTGCGGGACTGGATCGCATGCTGGGGTCCGCCCTGCAACTGGCAAAGATCACGTCGGAGGACCCCTTCGGAGGAATTCCGGAAGCGAACCAATTAGGATCCCTGTCCGGCGATCTCGATCTTTATCACGAGGACGTGTACTCCCTGCCGGGTACCGAGCGCATTGAAT
>QIAI01000334.1:3114-12200 GCA_003224995.1 Acidobacteriota bacterium | reverse complement strand
GCGTAGTTGATGAAGCCCAACTTTCTGAACCGGTTCATAAAAAAACTCACGCGCGAACGTGTGGTTCCGACCATCTCGGCCAGAGTCTCCTGGCTGATCTTGGGAACCACGGTCTCCGGAACCCCTTCCTTGCCAAAATGAGCAAGCATGAGAAGGACGCGGGCCAGCCTCTTCTCGCTGGAATTAAACAGTTGATCCACCAGATCTTCCTCATAGCGGACGTTTCGCGCCAGCAAATACGCCACGAACACCTCTGACAAGGCAGGCTCCCGATGCAGCGCATCCATCATCGCCTTCTTCTCTATGCGCAGGAGCTGGCAATCTGTCATCGCCTCCGCCGATCCCATACGGAAAGATTGCCCCGCTAACGATCCTTCCCCAAAAAAGTTCCCCTGGCCCAACATGGCAATGGTGGCTTCTTTGCCGATCTTGGATACAACGGTGAGTTGCACCTTGCCTTTCTGGATATAGAAGACTGCGTCTGCTGCATCCCCTTGGGCGAAGATCCCTTGCTTCTTGGAGACAGTCAGATTCTTCCTGCCCTCGCCGATCGTTGCGAGGAAGGTGGTGGGGTCGAAGTCGCGGGTCTTCTTAAGTGCAGTAGAAGTCATCCACTACATTTTAGTCCCTAAAAGGCGCTAAAACTGAGCCATTGTGCTCAATATATCGAGACGAAATCAGCGAATCTATAGATCGATTTCGCTAGAACACACTCTCAGCACATCCAGCAGAGTTGCAATCTGGATACTCCGCGGGGACGGCGGGTGTACCAGCACGACGCAGCGTGGGCCAGAGATTGAGCAGGGTTTCTGATCGAAGGAACCAGACTGTGGGTTTACTTGTCGGATGCCACAATTCGTCGATCTCGGTGGGGCTCAGTGCGCGGCAGGCCAGTACTGAGCTCGCATTGTTCTCCAGGCTTGGCTCCACAGGTAGGGCACCGAACCGATAGCGCTTGTTTCTCAGTGACTTTCATGGCTTCATAATGCAACTGAACCCTTCAGGAAACTGGTCAATTTTGACCAGTTGATTCGAGTGCGAACCGACGGCCTACTGTGATCGTAGTTCATGCACGGCGGCACGAGGAGTGTCGCTCGCCGACCAAAATCTTAGTCTGACCTGGCCGGAACGGCTGAAAACCGCCTGTTTTGACCCAGTCCTGCTTACTCGGTGAAACACAAGGATCGCGCATTAGTGACCAATATTGATCAGTTTCGTGCGCCGGGACTGTGGGACCATTCAATGGGGTGCAATTTGCTGAGGTGATTTATGACTCTGACAATCGTGGCGGTAATCTTCGGAGCTTTCGCAATTGGTCTGATCGTCCTCCTGATCTACAAGAGCACACTTACTATGCACAGGGACGACCAGTTGTTTCTGGATGACGCCAGTTCGCACATGCACGCGGAGCAGACGGAACTGTTGGCCAAGGTCAACCGGCTAACCATTCCGGTGCGTGTGTTCAGCATGGGTTCTGGCGTATTTCTGATAGCGCTCGCGGGGATGTGGTTCTACGAGAAGCTGAACGGAATACAGTAGCGTCGCATAGGTTCGGTTGAGTTACTTGCAAATTGTTGGCTGTCACGGCAGCGTTCGCGATTGATGATTCGTGAGCATGCGGACCCTGTTCCTTCATTGTTCTTCTTTCTGAAAACAACGTTTTGAACCCACGATTTCCACCCACGATTCTCATGTCTCTCACGACTTCTCGGGAAAAGTTAATGCCAGGGTCTTTGCGCGAGTCCTATAGATAGACCTGACGCGATGCAGATGCGCTTCGCGTCTGGATCGGCGGCAAATGCAGCGTTTGAGGGATTCGTTGACGAGAAAATCTGACTTTGCCTTCTTACTGTCGAGAGGAACGCTGCCCTGTCGCGGCACGGGCAGATGGTCGGCGGGGAATGAAAGGGTGTCGGAGGGAACCGGAAGGAATCAGACAATCCTTATTATGCGGGGGCGTAATTATGCGGGGGCGTAGTTCAGCTGGTTAGAACGCCTGCCTGTCACGCAGGAGGCCGCGGTTTCGAGTCCCGTCGCTCCCGCCATTGCATTCCGAGTCCTCAAGGAGTTATCGCCCTTCACAGTGCTCACTCGAGAGTCACGAGAGTCTCTCGTCCGTACTGCTGTTCCGCGGCTTCGCTTCGGGACCTAGCAAGATTGAATTCGCGTGCAAGAACAATGTCGAATTTCACGTTCCTGACTAATCTGAATATTGTGGAAGGAGGAGGTTGGCTGTAGCTGCAAGCGCCAGGGCCGCTGCGAGTATCACGAGCAAAAGAGCATAAGAGCCGGTCAGGTCGAATGCGCGCCCAAGGATTACAGGTCCGATCGCGCCGGCAGCGGCATAGAACGCCCAAGTGAGACCATAAAGAGCTGAAAAGGAGCGCAGCCCAAAATAGCGCGTGAGTAAATACGGTGTGATAGCAGCTTCGTCGCCGGCACCAATCCCAATTAACGCAGCCGCCAGGCATCCGATACGGAAATTCTCGGCGCGCGAGAATAAGAAGAATCAGTAGGCAAAGGCTTTGGTCCATGTCCCCCGGAGTCCATATCAGCTCTTCTCTGAAGCGTTCCGCAGCTATTGAATTGAGCTTGCGACCTGCGAGAACGTAGAGTCACGGACTTCGACGCGCTCCAGACCCTCTGATGGTAGGCAACGGAGATGTGGTACGCCCCGGCAGTGATCCCGCTGATGAGAAATGTCCCATCGGCCGCGGTCGTTGCATCACGAATCGGGTGCCCGTTTACCGCCCGAATTTCAATTTTCGCGCTGGCAACGGGATTCCTGCTGGCGTCACGCAAGACACCGGTCCACGAACTTGCGTTCGCTTGTTGGGCAAGCGGGATTACAAGCAGCACTAGTAGATACAGAAACCCAGCCCGCAGCTGGCAAGTGGGAAACATCCGCTCGGCATTATATCCACGTTGTTCGCACTATGGACAAAAATAGCCTACAAAATCGATTTACTCTAAGATTTTTGGCGAAGGACTAAATTGCGCCTGTGGAACGACGCATCACGAGGTGAGTCGAAATGGTGTAGTCGGCGTGCGATCCATCTTCCTTGCGGATGAGTGCTTCGAGCGCAGCGAAGGCGGTCACCGCCAGTTGCGTTCGGGAGAGCGTGATCGTGGTGAGCGGGGGCTGGGTGAGATGAGCAAAGGAGATGTCATCAAAACCGATCAGCGAGAGGTCGTCAGGCACTTTCAGATTGGCGTCCTGAATAACACCCAGCGCGCCAATCGCGGTCAGATCATTGGAGGCCATCACGGCGGTTGGGCGTGGAGACATCTTCAGCAGACTGCGCATGGCCATCGCGCCGCCTTCAATACGGTGGTTGCCCTTCTCAAGCATGAGATGATCGCCGATTCCGCGTTCCTTCATACCGTCGACAAAGGCGGCATGACGAATGCGCGCCGACTCAAGATTCATCGGTCCGCTGATGAACGCAATCCGCCGGTGATTCAACGCGAACAGATGCTGCAGTGCTTCCTGGATTCCTTGTGCGTAATCGATGCGAATGTTGGCGGTGTGCGGACCCGGCTTTCCCGTATCCATAAACACGGTCGGGATATTTCTACGAGTGAGTTCCATCATCAACCCCGGGTCGGCTTCTGAAGTCATGATCACCACGCCATCGACTTTTCGTTCCACCATGCGCTGGATGCAGCCGGCCATGCGCTTGGGGTTGTAATCGGTGTTGCCGATGATGACTTCTTTGCCGCGCTGCACAGCCTCATCTTCAAAGCTTTTCACGAGCTCGGGGAAGAACGGATTGGTAATGTCGGAAATAATGAGCCCGAGCATGCGGCTCCGGCCTGAAACTAACGTGCGGGCGTGAGTGTTGGGGTAGAAATTAAGTTCTTCGATGGCCTTGCGAACACGCTCAGCGGTCCTCGGCTTCACCTTCTCGGAGTTGTTAATGGTGCGCGAGACGGTCGCGGTAGAGACTTTCGCTCGTTTAGCAACTTCTTTGATGTTCATGTGAAAATTGCGTCGTCTGCTTACGGAAGGAGATTTCATTCTAGCAATCAGAACGTGGCCACGAAAAACTCCTCGCAGACAGACCGATTGCGTTCTCTTTTTAACCGTCGCTCCATTGACCGCTCAATAGCATGCTTGGTATGTAATCGTTTACAGAATACAGCCCTTGGAGCATAATTCCCGGTTCCATACTTTCATTCTCTCCACTATTTTCTCGAGGCGCAAATGGATCGACGCGAGTTCATTAAGTCTACCGGGTCGCTGATCGCCACCGCTACTTTCGCCCAGACGGCATTTGGCAGCAATCCTCCTGACGCGGCTTCCTCCACCGGACGCATGGTCATTCCAATCAACCGGAACTGGCGCTACAACCGGAACGTAACCGAAGCGTCGCACGCTCGCGATTTCGATGACTCCAGTTACGAGCGCGTGGTCATTCCGCACGCTAATATTAGAGTTCCGTGGCATGGTTTCGACGAGAAATCTTATGAATTTGTATCCAGCTATCGTCGTCGTTTCAAGCTTCCGCCGGAAGCGCGTGGGAAGCATGTGTTTGTCGACTTCGAAGGAGCGATGACCGCTTCGACGGTTTGGATCAATGGAGCGAAGCTGGGCGAATACAAAGGAGGATACACTCCCTTTTCTTTCGATCTTACGCCGCACATCGATTTCGATGGCGAGAACGTCTTGGTGGTGGACCTTGATTCGAGCGAGCGCGCCGACATTCCGCCCTTCGGCTATGAGATTGATTACCTCACGTTCGGCGGCATTTATCGGGAAGTGTCGCTGCGGATTGTTCCCGGAACGTTTTTGGAAAATGTCTTCGCGAAGCCCAAGGAGGTGTTGAGTTCGCATCCAGGATTGGACGTGGACTGTCACGTCCAGCACCTCGAAGCTTCGAAGCAGTCCCTTCGACTCGAGGCTGTGCTGCGCGACGGTGATCAGGTTGTAGCCAAAGCATCGCAGAGTGTTCCGGCGTCGCCGGTTGCCGCCGATCCGATTGTGCATACGATTCATTTCGCCCCATTAAATGGGATCAAATTGTGGGATCTGGAGCATCCCAACCTCTACAGACTGGAAGTCACGCTTTCCCGTGGGAACCAACCCATCGATCAGGATTCGCGCGTGATTGGTTTCCGGGAAGCTCAGTTCACCAATCACGGTTTCGAACTGAATGGCAAGGTCATCAAGTTACGCGGCCTCGATCGTCATCAGACCTTTCCCTGGGTCGGCCAAGCAATGCCGGGACGCGTGCAGAGGCGCGACGCTTACATCCTGCGTAAGAACTTGAAGTGCAATATCGTCCGTACTTCGCATTATCCGCAGTCCCGTCATTTTTTGGATGCCTGCGACGAAATCGGACTGCTGGTCCTCGAAGAGATTCCGGGCTGGCAGCACATCGGCGATGAGCAGTGGAAGCTGCTGGCCATCGATAATGTGGGTCGCATGATTCGCCGCGATTGGAATCGTCCGTCGATCATTCTTTGGGGTGTTCGCATCAACGAGTCGAGGGACGATCATGACTTCTACGTGCGAACCAACGCGCTGGCGCACAGACTCGACCCCACGCGTCAAACCGGCGGTATCCGTTACTTCCAGGAGTCGGAGTTCCTGGAAGATGTCTTCACGATGAACGATTTCGGTTGGCCGCTGAAGCCGCCCAACCATCCTCGCTATTTGAATACCGAGTTCGTGGGACACACTTACCCGACCAAGACCATCGATCAGGTTGAGCGGCTGACCGAGCACATGATCCGGCACGCGCGCGTACACGATCAGCTGGCCTCCAATCCGCAGTACGCCGGCGGCATCGCCTGGTGCGCATTCGACTACAACACGCACGGCGATTTTGGCTCGGGCGATCGCATTTGCTATCACGGCGTAACCGATATCTTTCGCGAACCAAAGCCTGCGGCGGGGTTCTACAAATCACAATGTGATCCGGCCGAGGAGATCGTGCTGGAGCCTGCGTTTCACTGGGCGCGCGGAGATGCCTCGATTGGATTCTCGCAAGCCGTCATCTCTTCCAATTGCGATCACATCAAGCTCTACATTGCCGACCAACTGGTAGCTGAGGCAGATCCGGATCGGAAACAGTTTTCGCACCTGCGGTATGCCCCCTTCACCATCGAGCTGAAGGAGCTTTTTCACAAATGGGGCGACCTGCGCCTGGAAGGCTACAGGGAAGGCAAGCTCGCGATCACGAAGAAGTATTCCGGGACCGGTGTCGACGCGAAGTTTGCTCTGTTGCTCGATGATACGAGCCTCATTGGCGATGGAGCCGATACCACTCGCGTCGTGCTGCGCGTAAACGACGAATTCGGCAACATCCGGCCGTTTGCCAACGATTCGATCAAGCTCGACATTGATGGTCCTGCCGAGATCATCGGCGATAATCCGTTCTCGTTGATTGGAGGAACGGGCGCAGTTTGGATCCGGGCGAAGGAGCAGGCTGGAAAGGTTCGCTTTTCGGCAACGCACCCGATACTCGGCAAACAAGAAGGTGAGATCGAAGTCTCGGAAGCGCATCCGGAAGCGGCGTGAGCGCACGGCAATTCGCGAAACTAACAACACAGGGGCACAGGGATGACTTTCAGCAGGCGTAATTTTCTACGCGGGGCGGCAGTGATTGTCGGTGCAGTGAGCTTGCGTGACCGTATCTGGGCGCTCGCCGCGCCAAATGGGACCGGAACGCCAGCGCGGTTGCTACTGGGCGTCGACTACTATCCGGATCAGACGCCGGAGGCTCTATGGGAAGAAGACGCGCGCATGATGGCGGACTTCGGTGTTACCAATGTCCGGATCGCGGAATTTGCCTGGGCCCTGATGGAGCCATCAGAAGGCAAGTATGACTTCACATGGCTGCAACGTTCGATTGACATTCTTCACAAGCACAACATTGCGGTGATTCTGGGTACGCCGTCGGCCGCGCCTCCTCCATGGTTAACGGCCAAGTATCCGGAGGTTATGGAGGTCAATGCGCAGGGCCTGCCGCTTCATCCGGGAGGAAGGCGCTTTACCTGTCCCAGCAATAAGACGAACCGCCGGTTGTCAATAGCCATCGCGACGGAGATGGCGCGCACATTCGTTCAAACGCCGGGCGTGATCGGCTGGCAGATCGACAACGAATTCACGCTTTCCGATTCGCCACGCTGTTATTGCAATGCTTGTCGGGCGGGATTTCAGGATTGGCTCCGCGCAAAATACGGAAGCCTCGAGAAACTGAATCAGGACTGGGGCACCGTTTTCTGGAGCCAGTCCTACAGCGATTTTTCGCAGATACCTGTCCCGCTGCCCTCAGGCGCAGATCCGAATCCGGGACTTGCGCTCGACTACGATCGTTATCAGTCCTACGCGAACGTATCTTTTTTAGAAGAGCAGCTCGCGATGCTACGGCAGAAGTGCCCGAATCATTTCATCACCACCAACAACGTAGGCCTGGTGGATTACATCAACGAGCGGGATCTATACGCGAAGCTTGATTTCGTTGCCTTCGATAACTATCCCGGTTTTTTCAAGATGCTCAGGGAGGGACAAGCCAATCCGGAAGGCAGCGATTGGGAAGCGATCCTCACGATGGTGGCGATGAGTCACGATTTTGGGCGGAGTCTGAAAGACGGAAAGCCTTTCATGATCATGGAAGAGCAATCGGGAAAAGCAGGCCAACACACATTTTCCGCGCAACCCGAAAAAGGGCAGTTGCGGCTTTGGACTTACCAAGCGGTCGCTCATGGAGCCATGGGAGTGAACTACTTCCGGTGGGATACCGCAACCTCTGGGGCGGAGGAATACTGGCACGGCGTTCTGAACCACGACCGCTCTCCAAGTCCGGGCTTTGAAGAGATCCGGCAGACCATCAAAGAATTGAAGACTCTTGGCAAGGATGTGCTTGAGTCGCAATATGTCGCCGAGGCCGCGCTGGTCTTCGACTACGACTGCTCCTGGGCGGTGCAGATTCAACCCGGCCATGCGCGTTTGAGCTACCTTGCTCAGGTAGTTGCCTGGTACGGTACGCTCTCGGCGAGTCACACCGGGATCGATGTCATCGTACCGGGTGCCGAGCTCACTCCATACAAAATAGTGGTCGCTCCGCTTCCTTACGTGATGTCTGAAGCGCATGCGCAGCGCATTCGCGATTTCGTTCGCAACGGCGGCTCATTTGTCGCGGGCTTCCGGCTGGGTGTAAAGAATGAGTTCAGCCAGATCGTGCGCACCGCTTTGCCTGGCTTCCTTCGCGACGTGATGGGCGTAACCGTGGAAGATTATGGTCCGATCTACTCGGAAAAGGCAGGCGTGAAACTCTCCGGTTTTTCCGGAGCTCCCGATGGGACCTGTGGACTCTGGGCCGATGTCCTTCGACCTGTTTCCGCCGAAGTTTTGGCGACCTACACAAACTTCCAGCACGCGGGAAAACCTGCCATTACACAAAACAGCTTCGGGAAGGGAAAAGCAGTCTACATCGGCGCGGATCTCGATCCTGTGAGCCTCGCCAGAGTGTTGCCCACGTTAGCGGGTTCGGCCGGTATTCGATCGGCCATGGATCTTCCGCGTGGCGTGGAGATGACCGTTCGCGAGGCCGGCAGAAAGCGCTGGATGTTCCTGATGAACCACAAGAGCGAAGCGCAAACCGTGAAGCTCACGAATCCCGGCACAGATCTTCTGAGCGGCCAGGCTCGTTCCGGAGAGATCGAGCTTGCTGGTTATGGTGTCCAGATTCTGCAAATGAGCTAGACCGTGCGCGATTCGGAAAGGAATCAGGTAGAATGTTGAAGCTTATTTTTGCCGTGATGTTGCTTTTGGCCATGAGCTCTCACGCTGAACTTCCCTCCAAAAAATACCTTGACCTGGCCGCCGTGAAGACGATGGTCGGCGGTGCCGAAGCGGAAGCCGCGAAGCGGCAAGTCCATGTCACCATTTGCATCGTGGACGATAGCGGGAATCTGATGTTTCTCGAACGAGGCGATGGAGTTCAGGTGAACACCATCGAGTTCGCGCAGAGAAAGGCCCGTCATGCGGCGCAGTACCGGAGTCCTTCGAAGAATGGCGCCGACGTTGTGAAAAGCGGAGGGGTCGAAGCCTTGAGTTTTCCGGACTTTTTTCCCAA
>QIAI01000334.1:2533-3104 GCA_003224995.1 Acidobacteriota bacterium | reverse complement strand
ATTTCGGCGAGCGGCGCGCAATCCGAAGTCGACGAAGCGATCGCTCAGGCTGGGATCGACGCGCTGATGAAGACGTTGAAGTGAGTCCCTCGACTCTCCACTTCTCGACACGCGAGGGCAGCGAGCAAAGAAGGCCGCTTCTTCTTCTCATCCCTGGCCTCCACGGTTTAGGTTTGTTTTGCGGTCTTTGCGGTGAAACGCTTTTTCCCGGGACTCAGGACTCCAGGCCGTCCACTTATTTCGCCTTTGACTTTGGGTCGCCCGCGATGCCACTGCCTTCTCGGATCGTGAGAATCTGGTTCGCTTTAATCTGCGCGAATCGTTCGATCTTCTGCGTGGTCGGCCACTTTACTTCGATGACGTCGATCGTCTGCGCATTTCCGACTCCGAAGTGAAGTCGCAGGTCACTCTGCGACATCACGCTGGTTCCGCTGTGCACCTCATCCATCTGCACGTGAGTCCCGGTTGTGACTCGCACGCGCGCACCGATCGCCGTTCGATTACATTTGGTGCCGATCAATTTGATTTTGATCCAATTCCGCAAATTACCGCCGTCATTTCGAAGTAACGC
>QIAI01000334.1:0-2464 GCA_003224995.1 Acidobacteriota bacterium | reverse complement strand
CTCGGTGATGCCCGGGCCCATTGAAGCGGACACGTCCTTGAATCTTCCCTGGCCAGTGTTGCGGTAGACCAGGCGCGGGTTTGTGTAGGTCTGACCAATCGCATGGCCATTGATTTCCGGATACACGTGGCCATTGATCTGCATGATGTCGATCCAGCCATCGTTGTCGTAATCAATGAAACCGCAGCCCCATCCAACATAGCGGTTGTTGAGGCCAACGCCGGAGGCGAACGTCACGTCCGTGAAAGTTCCGTCGCCGTTGTTGTGATAGAGATTGCAGGTGTCATCGGCGAAATTTGTTTTGAAAATGTCGAACCAGCCATCGCAATCGTAGTCCCCGACGGCAACGCCCATCCCCGCCTGCTCGTGTCCGTTATCGCTGTAGGCGCATCCGGCCTCGACCGCAATCTCGCGAAAGGTGCCGTCGTGATTATTATGGAATAGCATGCTCGGCTGCGAGTCCACAGCGACGTATATGTCGGGCCAGCCATCGTTGTCGAAGTCGTACGAAACTGCGGTGATCGAATAACGCGGACCGGGTTTGAGGATGCCCGATTTTTCACTGACATCGGTGAACGTCCCATCGCCGTTGTTGTGGTAGAGGGCGTTGGTGTCTCCCTTCAGCCCGCGGGGACCACACATCACCGGGATACCTTTCCATTGACACAGCTCCGCGTCGCTAGGAGAGCCGGTTTTCGCGGCATCCAGCTGGATGTAGTTGCAGACGAAGAGATCGAGATTGCCGTCGCGATCGTAATCGAGCCAGGTGCAGCCCGCTCCCCATCGAACCTTTTCGTCGTGAAGCCCGACTTTTTTGGTGACGTCGATAAAACTGCCATCGCCGTTGTTGTGAAACAGAACATTGTGTCCCCAGAAACAGCAGAACAGGTCGTCCCAGCCATCATTGTTGTAGTCGCCAACGCAAACGCCGGTCTGCCAGCCGGTCCGGGCCAGCCCGGATTTTTCCGTGACATCGGTGAAGGTGCCGTCACGATTGTTCTTGTAAAGATGCGAGGTCGGAGCTTTTCCTGCCGGCCATTCTGTGTTCAGACGCGTGCCGTTGGTCAGGTAGATGTCGAGCCAGCCGTCATTGTCGTAATCGAAGAAGGCGATCCCGCTGCCTTTCGCCTCGATGATCAGGCGCTTGTGATCGACAGCACCCCAGACATTCGGGGCCGTGACACCCGCCTCAAGCGCAACATCCACGAAGGTAACCGGAGAGACTTGCGGTTCAGTGGTTGATTTGAGGGCAAGGGGGCGACCCAACCTCCATAAAGGAGTGGTCAGGGCATCGAGAAGGGAACTCCCAAGCACGACCAGAGATGAGCCGAGAAAACGACGTCGAGGAAAGTTCATAGCCTATCGGGTCGTCACCTTCGGAAATGGATGCGTCACGATTCCGGCTCCTTCCTTTACAGCGATAATTTTATCGGCAGCCAGGTTGGTGAGTCTGTCGATCTGTCCGCTGGGCCATGTGATCTCGAGCGAATCGATCTTTGTGCGCTTGCCGAGCCCAAAGTGAATGCGTGGGTCGCTCGCGGACATGTAGCTCGTCCCGCCCTTGGACTGCTCGACATGGGAAACACCTTCTGATGTCAGCTTGAGCGAGGCCCCTATGCCATCCCGATTGGATTTCGTTCCGATCAGCAGGACCTCGAGCCAATGATTGGCATTCCCGCCGTCGTTGCGCAACAACTCGGGGTAATCGCCTCGGACGTTGACGGCGATATCGATGTCTCCGTCATTGTCGAAATCGGAGGTTGCCAGGCCGCGGCCGGCGATTGGCCGCACGAAATCTGCCCCAAGCGAATCAGAAACTTTCGCAAATTGTCCCTTGCCGAGATTCCGGTACATCAGAAGTGGTTCTTTATACGTGACCTCGCTGTGATAAAGCTGCACGTTGTCGAGCATAGCGCCGTTCAATTGAAGGATGTCGGGCCAGCCGTCGTTGTCATAATCGAGAAATTTCATCGAGACGCCGCTCAAGAGGATGGCCTTATTTCCGATTCCCGAACGAAACGTATCGTCCTCGAAGCTTCCATCGTGGTTGTTGCGATATAGACGGTTGAGTTCAAAATCAAGATGTGTGACGTAGAGATCCTGCCACCCGTCGCCGTCGACATCCGCGGCATCGATGCCCATGCCAGCCTCGTAACGCCCGTTCTCTCCCGCGGCGAGGCCTGAGAGAAACGATGCATCCTCGAACGTCCCATCCTTCTTATTCAGAAATAGAAAATTTGGCCACGAGTCGTTGGCGATGGCGATATCGGTCCATCCATCATTGTTGAAATCAGCAAGTACGACGCCCATTCCCTTGGATTCCGGCTTGCCCACGCCCGACGCATCGCTTACGTCGGTGAACGTTCTGTTGTGGGCATTGTGGTAGAGCTTGGTCTTCTGGCCCTTGTAGTTTCCAGGATGGCAATAGGAGCGATAGCCCGGGCGCCGCTCGCCGCACCAGATG
>QIAI01000333.1:15248-16818 GCA_003224995.1 Acidobacteriota bacterium | reverse complement strand
ACCAGGGGCAGCGTGTACAGGACGCCCACCCCGACGCCGATACCCAGTACGCGCAAAAAGGGCAGAAATTTCTTCCGATACAGCAGCACCAACCCAATTCCCACCAGGACAAAGATCATCAGTGGGCGGACCGTGACCGATAAGGATCCGAGCAGTCCGGCCAACCCATAGCGATTCTGTCGAAAGGCAAGCATCGCACCCAACCCCAATGCCACGGCCAGGGGCTCCAAACCACCCAGGTAATCGTGCCGAACAGTCGTGCCGCCAACCACACAGAAGCCAGCGATGACACCACCGCAATCAGCCATAGCGCCAGAGCCGTGGGAATACGAAAAACTACCGACGCCCCGGCGATGAAATAGGGATAGCCCATGAAATGCTGAATCTGCATATGGGAAAAATCCCATCGCCGCAGCGCATTGGCGACCGCCAGGTAAACATAGTTGTCCCCATACTCAACGATGAGATTGGTCGACCGGTGCAGTAGAAAAGCCGTGATCCACATTACGGCCCCGCTCAGCGCAACAAGAATGACCAGTTGATTTCCGGTGGGACATGCCTGCCCACGAGGGCTATTTTGCTCGGTCGAGAACGCCTTTGTTTGTGCGGGTAGGGCTGCGGCGTCGATCTCTCGTTGGGTTGGAAAAGGCACGGATCAGATTCAGGATGATTGTTCCGCCGGGATGTCCTGATTATACTTTATGACTTGCGCGGCGCCCCCTTTCGTGGCAGATGCTGCGCCTCAAACTTCATCCCCTCACACCTATGCCCGCCATTCGGACCTTGGCCAAATCATGCATCGTTTTGTTGTTGGGAAGCGAATCCAGACCGCGAACCATTTTGCGAGGACTCGCCCGAGGCTATCGCATTTGCGTCTCTCCGAAAGAGAATCTTGGGTACCTGCTGGGAACGTCCGAACCCCATTTGCAGAAAATTATCCGTGAGTATGTCCGTCCCGGCGACACCGTTTACGACATCGGCGCGAACATCGGCTACGTGTCGCTTTCGCTTTCCAAACAAGTAGGGCGCTCTGGTCGCGTCGTCGCATTCGAACCGATTCCCCAGAATGCTGAAGCCTTCCGAGAAAACGTTCGGAACAACCAATTGCAGAACGTGCGACTCCTGGAGGCAGCCGCTTCCGATGCTCGCGGGAACACAGTGATCCGATTGGCTGAGAACGCTTCGACAGCCAGCTTGGTTTGGCATCGCAATGATCCATCGGCAATCGAACTTCACGTCGACACAGTCCTGATTGACGAGTTGGTGGAAACGGGTGAGTTGGGTCCCCCGTCGTTTGTCAAAATCGATGTTGAAGGCTCAGAAGGACTCGTTGTACAGGGTATGCACCGTACGATTGCGGCCGCTAAGCCGGTCGTTTTCATTGAGTGTTCTGACGGCGGTCGGGAAGCGTCCTGGCGTTTGTTTCAGGACCTGGGTTACCGATGCCAATCAGCTATTACCCGCCAGTGGGTAGACAGCTATAGTGAATACCGCCACTCTGATTTTTTGTGGTTGCCCACCCGCCTATCAAACGGCCAGCGGCGGTCGTCGCGGCTGCAATAAAAAACCC
>QIAI01000333.1:1269-15180 GCA_003224995.1 Acidobacteriota bacterium | reverse complement strand
TTCAAATACCAGCGTGGAACCTGGCGTAATATCCGGTCCAGCCTGCTTATCTCCGTAAGCCAGGTCCGGGGGGATGAATAACTGCCACTTCGACCCGACCGGCATTAACTGCAATGCCTCGGTCCATCCCTTGATCACGCCGCCCACAGGAAACGTTGCGGGCTGCCCGCGCTTAAACGAGCTGTCGAATTCCTTGCCGTCGATCAACGTTCCTTTGTAATTGCAAACCACGGTATCGGCAGCGGTGGGCTTTGGACCGCTGCCCGCCTGCAGGATCTTGTACTGCAAACCGCTGGGCAGGACGACTACGCCGTCCTTTCCCTTGTTGGCGGCCAGAAAATCTTCCCCGGTCTTGCGATTCTTTTCGCTCGTTTCTTTCGCCGCAGCCACCTGCTTTTGTTGCAGGTCCTTGCTCAAATCCGTGAGCGTAGCCCGAATCTCATCATCGGACATGGCCGGCTTTCCGTCGGTAAGAACGTCTTTCAGCGCCCGCGTCAGCACAGCCGAATCCACGTCAATCGAGGAGGCTTTCAACTTCTTTCCCAAATCCGCGCCAATGGCGTAGCTCACCTTGTCTTTCTTTGTACTGAGCACCGGAGCCGCGCTCGCCGTCTTGGTTCCTGTCTTCGCAGCACCCGCAGTCGCAGGCTTCTTCGTCGCAGGCTTGCTTGCCGGCGCAGGGGTGGAGGTTTGGCCGTACGAAAAGATCATGCTGCTGGCAAGCATCCCCACAAGCAGCATCGGCTTCGGATAGAGTTTTAAGTTGGTTGGCATCACCCGACCATTCTACTGTTTTGCAGCGTTTCTGGCATATGACTCTAAAGTGGCATCGTTAGGCCGATCCGATGATTGATCACCTACCATCAGGGCCGCGAAGCCTTGTTCGAAATAGCCCGACACAACCGAGGCTTGCGCTAGTGTTTCTGGATCCACTCGAAACTTAGGACTCCCAATCTGCTTCGCGTCCTTCGCGCCCCGCTTCGCGAATTTCGCGGCTTAAGGTTTTGTTGGCACCTCGGGAGAGAACTCGGTGCGATCAACTCTCCCCCACAAGATACGAGTACTGCGCCGAATTCAGCGGCACCACCGAAAGTCGGCCTTGCCGTACCAAAGGCGACTCCGCAAACAATTTCTGTGCTTTGATCTCAGTCAGAGTCCGCGGCCGCGCGATGCTTTTACCCGCCTTGATGCGTACCAGTGGCGTCTTCGGATCCGACGCATCCACCGACACCACCGTCCCCGTCCCCACTGCGCTTTTCTCATCCCCGGTGTGATAGATCACCAACCGGTCTCCGGCCTTCATTTCTCTCAGGTGCCGCACCGCGACAGGGTTTGTAACCCCGTCCCACATAGTCGTCTTATCGCGTAGCAAGTTTTCAAACGAATAAACTGATGGCTCCGTCTTTAACAAGTAATCCATTCTTTCGTCCTGTCATGCCGAATGATGTCGCCACAAAAAGTTGATATTAGTCCAACGATGAAGCAATAGAGCGAAGGCCGGCCTCTACTCGCTTATCCCAGCGGCAAATCGCAACTCACAACCAGGGATTCGCTACTTCTTAGGCGTTTCCTGCGGGTCGTCATAAATCGAGTATTGCTTTTGCGGCCGCTTCAGCTTGACGGTGATCTCTTTCGCGTCCGAGTCGATGTCGTAATCTTCCCCGAAAGTCTGGAACCCGGAAGCTAGCACCTGCACGCGAAGTTTTCCGTAAGGCACGCCTTCAAAGTGCGTCTTCCCGTCGCTGTCCGTTTTCAACTCGAACCCGCCGCGTCCTTGTTTGCCGCGCGGGTTTACCGGATGCAATACGACCGCCGCATTCCGCACGGGCTTCCCGGTATCTTCTTTGATCACCACAAAGCTCAGCGCGGAGGTAGGCTCGCCCGCCCAAGCCCAACACCCAAGCAAAAGGCAACCCCATGCAAGCACATGTCGCAAAGCTCTGTTCATAGATGCCCCATTCTAGACACCGTCCTGCGCCCTGTCATCTCCCACCCAAAAAGCCGGGCTGACTTGACAATTCGGCGCTCAACTTTGTATGATTAGCACTCGTCCGGGGTGAGTGCTAATAACCGGACCCATTACCGCACTTGGCTATCTAAACAACACAAAACATTGATCGAATGAAAGGAGTCAGCACCCTATGGCTACTAAGTTCACCCCCCTCCACGACCGTATTTTGGTCCGTCGGATCGAAGAAGTAGGAACCACTCGAGGCGGAATTATTATTCCGGATTCGGCCAAGGATAAGCCCCAGGAAGGCGAAGTCATCTCGTTAGGACGCGGCAAGAGCAACGATGAAGGGAAAGTGTTCCCTCTGGCTGTGAAGGAAGGCGATCGGATCCTGTTTGGAAAGTACTCCGGCACGGAGATCAAGCTGGATGGCGAGGACTTCATCATCATGCGGGAAGAGGAAGTGCTCGGCATCGTGGTTGGAGCACCGAAGAAAGAGTTGGCCGGGGCGAAGCGGTAGTCGAGCTACGCGCCTCGTGCAACGAGCCTTGAGCTGCCGGCAGGCAATGCTGGTTCGACTCGGAGCTTGGGCGAATTGAGCCGAACCGGGCTCAGCCAAACGAGATTTAACACTCAGGTTTTGAAACGACCTTAACAAATTTAGCAACGAAATTATTCAGGAGAAGAAGCAATGGCAAAGCAGATTGTTCATGGCGAGGAGTCGCGGCAGGCGATTCTGCGCGGCGTAAATCTTCTGGCAGATGCGGTCAAAGTCACCCTGGGTCCCAAGGGCCGCAACGTGGTGATCGAGAAGAAATTCGGATCGCCGACCATTACCAAGGACGGCGTCACCGTAGCCAAGGANNNNGCTCGAGAACATGGGCGCCCAAATGGTGCGTGAAGTCGCTTCGAAGACTTCGGATGTGGCCGGCGACGGCACCACCACCGCGACCGTTTTGGCGCAGGCCATCTATCGCGAAGGCGTCAAGACCGTAGCCGCGGGTGCGAACCCGATGGCGATGAAGCGCGGCATCGAGAAGGCTGTTTCCGCGATTTGCGGCAAGCTCGATAAAGAAGGCAACCGCGAGAAGGGCGAGCTCGACAAGTTCTCCAAGCCCGTCACCGGCGACATGATTGCCCAGGTCGGCACCATCTCGGCGAACAACGACGAGACCATCGGAAAGATCATCGCCGAGGCCATGAAGAAGGTTGGCAAAGACGGCGTCATTACGGTGGAAGAGTCGCGGACGCTTGAAACCCAACTCGAAGTAGTCGAGGGCATGCAGTTCGACCGCGGCTATCTCTCTCCTTATTTCGTCACCGATCCGGAGCGCATCTCCCGATCCTCGAGCAGGTGGCCCGCCAGGGCAAGCCGCTCCTGATCATCGCCGAGGACGTCGAGGGCGAGGCCCTGGCCACGCTCGTCGTGAACAAGATCCGCGGCACGTTCCGCTCGGTCGCCGTCAAGGCGCCGGGCTTCGGCGATCGCCGCAAGGCGATGCTGCAGGACATCGCGATCCTGACCGGCGGCAAGGCCATCACCGAAGATCTCGGCATCAAGCTCGAGAACGTGCAGGTGAGCGACCTCGGCCAGGCCAAGAAGATCACCATCGACAAGGACAACAGCACGCTGGTCGAAGGCAAAGGCAAGCACGCCGAGATCGAAGGCCGGGTGAAGGAAATCCGCAGCCAGATCGATAAGACCACCTCGGACTACGATCGCGAGAAGTTGCAGGAGCGGTTGGCGAAACTGGTAGGCGGCGTGGCCGTGATCAAGGTGGGTGCTGCGACTGAGACCGAGATGAAGGAGAAGAAGGCTCGCGTCGAGGACGCGATGCATGCCACCCGCGCGGCCGTGGAAGAAGGCATTGTCCCGGGCGGCGGCGTGGCCCTGGCGCGCTGCGTTCCGGCACTGGAGAAGCTGAAAGTCGATGGCGACGAGCAGATCGGCGTTAACATTGTGAAGCGGGCCATCACCGAGCCGCTGCGCATGATCGCCGAGAACGCCGGCGAAGAAGGCGCGATCGTGCTGGGGAAGGTTTCAGAAGCGAAGGAACCGACGTTCGGCTATAACGCGCAGTCGGGCGAGTACGAAGACCTGGTCAAGGCGGGCGTGCTGGATCCGACGAAAGTCGTCCGGACCGCGCTGACCAACGCCGGGTCGATCGCGTCGCTGATGCTGACCACGGAAGCGCTGGTAGCGGAGATCCCGGAAGAGAAGAAGGGCGCTCCCATGCCAGGCGGACACGGCGGCGGCATGGAAGGCATGTACTAAGAAGCTGCGAGCTACGAGCTTTGAGCTACGAGCAAGCAAAGGCCCCGCTGGGGATGAGCGGGGCCTTATTTATTCTGCATCGATGGTGGTAACTCTCGGTCCTTGAGACGGGGGACGTCTGTCGCAGCGTTCTGTCTTGTCCCCAGGTTTCCCATGCCGCCCCGACGATAGTCGGACTGACCAGGAAAGAACGACGAATCTTCCCGCTGGACAGTACTCCCAACTCCTAGTTCTCACCGAGGAAGATACTGACTACGGCCAAGGTGACCCAGATCACCGCCGACCATGCGACTATCGGAGCCAGCCAGTCCTCGAGCCACGATCCGCGTTTCAGCGACCGTGCTCGCAGTGACGAAGCAGAAGAGGATTCCCGGTTCTGCTCGGTACCAGGAGAGCACAAAGTTTTTACTGGAGAGAAGTGCGCCGTATGGGTGCGCTCCGCATAAAGCTTGCACGAGATGTATACATAGGACGTGACGAGAGTGAGAAGGAGGGCAAACAATACTTCCAGAATGGTTTGCCCAGGGACGACGGAGAAGTCTTCCATGGCTGCACCTCCCAGCGTTTCGCTGGACGAAACGAGAGCTGGCTACCATGACAATCGCGCCGACTGGAAGGGTCAGGAAGAGGCTAGCAGGGGCGCCAGGAATTCATCGAAGACTGAGTTATGTCCCTGAGGTCACGGAAATGCAGTGACTGGCATCACTGATTTTAGTGACAAGGGTCGCGGTCTGGCCTTCTCCTGAACCGATCACTTTCTCGACCAAGCGGCCCGCGGCCGCTCTCACTTCAAGAGGAGAAACCCGGTAGGAAGAAACCCTTGGCAGACCGGACGCTTTCGAATTTACATCCTGAGCTCAGAAAAATTGTGAAGGTTTCGGCTGTCCCCAAGACCTCCTCATGCTAGGCGCACACTTTTGAGTATCAGTGAATCGTCACCACGGTCATTAAGTTAAAAGCCGACTCTCCAATCGGGAACGGGGAGCCTTGCACGGGAGTGAGAGCGCACTGAGGTTGTCCCGGAGCCGGCCGGAAACGGAGATCCTGCCACCGGGGTCAGAGTTCCGGAACTTGAAATTGAAAAGACCGATAGATTGTTGGAGTCGCTGCCAGCCACAATGGCAAACTTGCCTGTCGGATCGACGGCAATTCCTCGGGGGGCAATCATCATGGTGGCTTGCGGATCCCCAAACACTGACACTTGCGTCAGCGCCCCGGTGTTCGGCTCGATCGACCACACGAAAACCTGATTCAGCGAAACCGCCGTCCCCAGGAGGAAGTTGTTGGAAGGAGTGACGGCCATGGCCTCGATGTTGGAGCTGCCCACGCTGCTTTTCGGAATGGCGAGCGGCACGAGTGTCGAAGAAAGGATGCCGGTATTCGGGTCGCGCGTGATCGGCTGCACGCCCTGTGGCGGCGGAGTCCCGGTGGAAGCCGTCCCAACTGCGGCCGCAACGAACAAGAATTTTTCATTCGGCGAAACCACCATCCGGTACCCGGCAAACGGTTGCGCCGAGGTGAATTCCGAGGTGGTTACCTCGCTCAGGCTGCCCGTGTTGGGATCGATAGAGAAAACGCCAATCGGCGGATTGGGACTTGGTCCGATGACGCTCATGTAGAGGTACTTGCCTGCCGGGTCTACTGCGATATTGGAGGGGTAATCGCCGCCAAACATGCTGCCGACGTTGAGCGTGCTGGAACTGGTCAGAGCGCCGGTGGTTGCGTCCACCTTGTAGCTTGTCAGCACATACTCCGCTGGGTTCAGAGCATTCACGCCGGTGCTTTCGACAAAAATGAAACTCCCCGAAGTAGCAACGTCCACCAGATAAGTAGGCACCGCGAAGGGCGAGCCGGAGATCGCGCTAACGCTGGAAGTCTGATTATTCGCGCTGAACCCGAAGACATTATTACTTTTCGGGTTATTGACATAGGAGAATGTGTTTTGGGGGGCGCTCGCTGCAGGTGGGGAATTGGTTGGAGAATTGGTTGGCGTTGTGGTGGTTCCCTTGTTCGCGCTACTGGCAGTGCCACAGCCGACCGACGCAAGAATCATCAGCGTAAGAAGGAAAAGGCATAGGGCAGGTTGCGGGCCGGCATTTCTGGATAGTTTCATGGCTGTATGTCCCGGGTAAGAGATGCTTAGCGACGGGACGGTGGTTTCTCCTCAGAGTTTCCCTAGGGTAGCGACAGCCGTGCCGCTACAGAGTTCTCGTTATCCGTGAGTGGTAAAACGGGTTTTATGGCGTAAGGTGCGGGTGGATGAGCGTGGAGTTGCTCAGTTGAACCTTCGAGGCACGTTTCAAAAAGCCTGGGACATGCGGCGACGCGCAACATCGCAAACGCACTCCATCGCAGAGTGCGCGATTGAATGGGGCAGCGTCAGAAGTCCTCAGCAGAGGCCTCAGGACTCTCGAGGGCCGTGGCTTTCACTCACTTTCTACTGTCTTTTGGCTGCGGCCGATACGCCCAGACCTTGCCGCTGACACTGATCGTCACGGTAGTTTCTTCCTTGATGGTGACCTTCCCCTCCATCCTATGCTTGACGGTAGTGGTGGCCGGCACGTCCTGGGTATAAAGATCGTTCTTGCGCACCGTGCTGGAAAGTTTATTGGTGTCGCGATCCAGGACATGTTGCTCAGCGACCTCCATTTTTCCGTCGCCGTCATTGGAGAGCACCACGGACGTGTGTTGTGGAGAACGATTGTAGGTGGTGCTTTCCTTGGAAACACTCTGCTCCGAATGCCCGTCAGGATAGGTCTTGGTTATTTTCTTGACCGTATCCTTGGTGATTTGGTGATCGCGAAATTGAAGAATGTCTCCTGGTTTCGCAGTCTTCGGGTCGATCGGAGTGCCCCATTTGTAATCCTGGTCGCGGGACTTGGTCACCTTTTCGAAGTCGGCGGCGCTCTTGGCCCCGGCTTCTTTCAGCACCTGGTCCGCCAGATCGAAGCATTCTCCCGAACCGATTACTTTTTGGCCGACCAAGTGGCCCGCGGCGGCTCTCACTTCAAGATTTGCATCGTCGCCGGCATCGGCCACCCGCAATGGCGCAGCCACCGGGCGCGCAGTCTCACGACCCGCGTTGCCATCAGGCTTAGCATTTTTGTCGTACAGAACTGGTGTCCCGGGGTGAGGACCGGCGTTGTCAAGCGTTCCCTTGAAGTATGCGGCTTCCAAATCTCTCTCCATCCGCTTCCCAGCCGCTTCCCCAGGATCGGGAGTTTCCGTTGGCTGGTCCATGGCAGACGCGGGTGAAGGCGCAGAACTTGCCGTCTTCGGATTCAAGTCCGGAGTGACGACCCCGGTAGTGGCATCGAACGGATCGGCTCTGTCAATTGGTCGCATAGCTGACTCCTTATCCGGCCTCCGGGCGCATGATCGATCCGCGGATCTGCTCGCTCACGCAAAGCCACAGCACGGCATCCCTCTGCTGTGTAGAACTGTCTCGAACCCAGTTATCGGCAACCCCGAGCCGTTGGTTGCCCAGAATTATGCCAACGTCTACCTTCATTGCTTGTCATCCTGAGCGAAGCGAGGACCAGCTTCTCGATGGGTGTCACTTGAGCGATGGTATTTGAGAATGGGGTGGTATTTGAGCGGATCGCTTCCCTGGGCCTACAATCGGGCATGGAGTTCGAACGACTGGAAGTGGAACGCCCGTTTCGCGACGCTGGGGGCAGGGGTGTGCTGCTCCTGAGAGGGCCGCTGGTCAACGAGAATCTTCCCGACTTTCAAAATGCCATACGGCGCGAAAATGTTCCCACCATAATCCTGGACTTGACCGGCGTACCTTACATTGATTCGGCCGGACTCGGGTCGCTGGTAAGCACCTACGTCTCTCGCCATAAATCAGGACAGCGTACGGTGCTCACTGGGGTAAATGCGCGCATCATCCATCTGCTGGAGATTACCCGGATGGCGCAGTTGTTCGCAATTTTTCCTAGCCTCGCTGACGCGCTTGACGCGCTTAGCAATCCGGGGAGAGCTTAGTTCACTCGAATATCGCGGTGTGACTACTCCATCGCGACGTGACGGTTCGTCGCCCGTCGAGTCGTTGTGCCCACGCCGCTTGCGCACCACCTTCACTGGTATCGCTCCGAAAGGACTCGCGTCGGATGGTCTGAACTATCTTGCGATGCGGTCTCGTTCTCGGCAACCCCAGGGCGTATACTCTCAACCCGAGTCCGCTTCAGAACCTCATCTCTGTCGGAGGTTTTCTCATGTCCGGTCGACGCCACCTTCCCGCTCTCTTCGTGCTTCTCGCCATTCTCGTCGCTTGCGGTCGTCACGATGCCGACGAGAAATATTTCCTGGTTGCCGCCAACATCCAGCTTCCCTACTGGCAGGAAGTGAAATCCGGCTTCACCACGGCGGGCGACCAGCTGCGCGTCAAAGCCAAGATGGTCGGCCCCGATAGTTACGATCCCAAGGCAGAACTGAAAGCCTTTCAGGACGCCGTCGCCCAAAAACCGGCGGGCATCCTTATCAGCGTGGCCGATCCGGCAGTCCTGATGTTTGACATCGACAAAGCCATCGCTGCCGGAATTCCTGTGATCACCATGGACTCCGATGCTGCCGTCAGCAAGCGCCTGTTCTTCGTCGGGACCAACAATTATCAGGCAGGGCTCGTCGGCGGTAAACGCCTGGCAGAAGAACTAAAGGATAAGGGCAACGTCGTCTTCTTCACCATGCCCGAGCAGTCGAATCTTGCCGAGCGCCTGCGAGGCTATCGCGAAGCGCTCGCGCGCTTCCCAGAGATTCACGTTGTCCGCGTAGTCGACATCGCCGGCGATCCCCGCGTTGCTTTCGACACTACCGACCAGATCCTCGGCAAAGAGCGCGACAAGGTGAATGCTTTCGTATGCCTTGAAGCCCAGGCTGGCCGCGAAGTCGCCACCGTCCTTAATAATCGCAACGTTAAAGATAAAGTCGTGATCGCCATGGACACCGACGCCGACACTCTCGACTGGATCGACAAGGGCATGATCGCCGCCACCATCGCGCAGAAACCCTACACCATGAGCATGGTTGGCCTTCACATGCTGGACGACCTCTATCACAATAAGCTTCCGCGCCTGGACGTAGACTGGTCCAAAGACACCTTTGCGCCCATCCCCGCGTTCGTTGACACCGGCACCGCCCTCATCGACAAAAGCAATCTGCAAGCGTTTCGCGATGCTGCCAAGAAAGCGGGAAAGTAGCCGACCTTAATAGTGCCGGTATGGGGAAGAAATCGCTGCAAGGAAAAATCGCGTTGGTGGCGGGCGCCACTCGCGGCGGCGGACGCGGCATCGCCGTCGCTCTGGGCGAAGCCGGCGCCGTGGTGTACTGTACGGGCCGGAGCTATCGTGGACACTCCGCCACTCCCGGCCGCCCTGAGACGATTGAAGAGACCGCCGAGCAAGTCACCGCCGCCGGAGGTCGCGGCATCGCCGTGGGCGTGGATCACACCCATCCCGCCGAAGTGAAGCGCCTCGTCCGCCTGATTCAGCGACAACATAAAGGGCTCGATATTCTTGTGAACGACGTCTGGGGTGGAGACGCGCTCACCGAATTCGGCAAACCTTTCTGGAACACGAACCTCTCAAATGGCCTGCGGATGCTTGAGCAAGCGATCCATTCTCATATCATCACCGCCCATCACGCGGTTCCGCTGATGTTGGGTCGCAAGCGCGCCATTATCTTCGAAATCACCGACGGCGATGCCTTCTATTATCGCGGCAATCTTTTCTACGATCTGGTAAAAATCTCCGTCATCCGCCTCGCGTTCGCCATGGCGCACGAACTGCGCAAACGCTCCATCACCTCGGTCGCGCTGACCCCCGGATTCCTGCGCTCCGAATCGGTCCTCGAACATTTCGGAGTCAGCGAAGCCAACTGGAAAGACGCAGCTCAAGTACCTCCCGGACGCAAAAAGCGAGTCGTCCACGACTTCCGCGCCGACTTCCTGGTCTCGGAGTCTCCGCGCTTCGTCGGTCGTGCCGTCGCCGCGCTCGCTTCCGACCCGCAGGCCAAAAAGAAGTCTGGGCGGGTTTTCAGTTCCTGGGGCTTGGCTCGCGAATACGGCTTTACTGACCTTGACGGCACCCAACCCCACTGGGGCAACTATGCCCGCCGTCAATACGGCAAATACAAAATCTGCGATGAGCACTTCTACACATACTGGACGCCCGGCCTGATCGACCTGATTTTCCCCGACTGGTTCTGAATCCAGGCGGCCACTGGGCTCAACAGACCCTCTTGACAGGACTCCTTTGCCGGGCGGAAAATCCTGCGCGACCGTCACTTCGTTACTTCCCCCCACATGCTCGGGCCCTCAATCGAATTACAGGAGGAGTTCCATGAAATGGCTAGTTCTCGGAATCAGCGTGGCACTGTTGAGTACGTCTCTCGCCTACGCACAATCCGCCGCAACCATCGTCATGCGGGATGCCTGTGATCCCGACAGCTTCAACGCCACCGTCGGACCCGGCACCTGCATCGCCGGCGCTCACGGCACAACCTTGTTTCCTGATTTCATTGCCGAATTGCAGGAAGACCACATCGCCGGCGCCTGGCGCTTTAACCCGCTACTCGATGCCAGCCAGGGCCACTTCAAATTAGTTCGCCTGAAACTGCATTCCGGCGAACCGACCACCATCGAAAACAAAGGAGGAGAAACCCATACCTTCACCCGTGTCAGGGAATTCGGCGGAGGCTTCATCGGCGTGCTCAATGGACTGTCCGAGAATCCCTCACCCGCTCCGGAGTGCGCGCAGGTTTTGCCCGACGGTTCCCTTGCGCCGCAACCCGAAAGCGACACCAACCAGTTCGTCGAGGCCGGCAAGACCGAACCGGGCCCCACTGCTGGCACCCCCGCGCTTCCTCATGGCGTGACCCGCTGGGAATGCTGCGTCCACCCCTGGATGCGAATGCTGGTAGTGGTAAAGGGTGATGACGATTAATTTCGAGAGGCGGGCCAATACTGCCCGCCTTTTTTCGCGCGACTTCGAGTCAGACTTGCATTTGTGAAGAAAGCGACAAGCGCATCGCCCGTCTAAAGACTCCGCAAGCTGACCTGGGTTGGATAAACCTCGCCTGCCATTGTCTCCCTTCCAGTCGGCCTGGGACACGAATCCGCACAGTTCTGAGCGTAAGGATTCCATCCGTAAAGATCCAAGCCGCACCGCAATCCCGCTTTGGTGCTACCCGAAGAGGCACCTCGGTGCCATTTCACCATTTTGTCGGTCCGGCTAATTTTTGGAAGTCGGCATTCTGCGCGGTTGGTTGGAGGCTTCGGTTCCGACCCTCGGATGTCCTCGTGCAGTCGCCGGCACGGAGCAGCACTTGGGGGAGTTCTGCTCTGGACGATCGTCCCGCGACTATTCGAGTCCGGGACGTTTCGTCTTTTGGCGGGAGGCCCGGCGCAGGGTCGTCACCAGTTGGGAGCGGGTCTTGTCACGCATGCGCATCAAAACGCGGAATTGCGCGATCGTATGCACCCCAATCAGGTCCAACCGAGCCAGCACAGCAAGGGGCAGGGCGAGGTCTTCCAGCGGCGTGTCGTCCGGGAGCACTTGGATAGAAAGATCCTGGTGGAACAAGAAACCTACCTGCCTCTCTAGGATTCGACGGGGGAGGGCACCAGACGAGGGCGAAGTGAGAATGCCCCAAAAAGGTGCAATGGAGCCATACATTGGATCCTGTATTCCCATGCGCCAAGTTACGCCTGCTTAGAGAACCAATGTGAAATGGCCCGCTGAGAGAAGCTAAGGCGCCGCCAGCGGTTCGCTGTCCACGGATATTAAAGCGATAAGAAGCCTTCTCGCACCCGCAACTTCTCGCTCAACCCCCGCGCGGGCTCCGAAATCAATTGTTTGCTTGTATCAGGCTTGTTCGGCTTCGTTTGGTAAAGCCTTGCGTTTTGCCACGCGACGGAATGGAATCAACTTTCCGATCTGAGCGTCAGGACGAGCGTGGTTGATTGCAGTTCTACGGCCGGACTTAGCCTTGCTTCGGCGGGCGGAACGAGTGGATTTCCGTATCTGGGGATGGAGGCATTCCAGGGCGGCGATTGCGACATCGATAGCACGGCGTTGCTTCTTGAGTTCGATCAGTATGTGCTTGATATCCAAGGGAAAGGTCTCCTGAACTGAGGAGATTGTGCCGGAGAAGGGTGTTGTCGTATCAGACGACGCATTCTTGTTCCATTTTCCGAACAAGAAACTGAGAAAGCGAGAGTCGGAACTGATGCCGGTCAGCGGGTACTGACTTGGCGAAAGCGGACAGGAGTCGCCGGTGGTCGTTGGTAACTAGCTGAAAAGAACGCGGTAAGGCAAACTGCGTTTCGTCGAGGACGCTTCGTGGCTGCAATCCCCCTGCCCGGGCGAGCCTGAGATGCGGGATTCCCCGTTAAAGGCCGCTTTCCCAACAAGACAGTCAAGGGTTCACGGCCAAGCGAGGAGCAGCACTCCCGCCAAAACCTTTCCGGAGAAAATTTATGATGAAGACGATGGTCCTGGTGTGCGCGGTGACAACTTTATTCTCTGCGGGCAGCCTGGCGCAGAACGGGCAGGGGCGGGGGCACGATAATCAGAAGTCAACCATCGCGGTGACCGTGGATGGGCTCACCTGCGCTAACGGGCAAGGGACAATCCCCGCGTTGACCTGGAGCTTTGGGGTGAACGCTCCGGTGAGTTCGACCGGAGGCGGAGGAGGAACGAGCAAGGCGACACTGAGCGATGTGAATATCACTCGTCGGGCGGATGGGTGCACGCCGGTTCTATTTGAGGACGTGGTCACCGGGAAACGCATCAACAAAGTTACGATTGTGCAGCAGGATGCGCAAAAGGATGATGTGTTTACGGTCACGCTCCAGGATGTGATCATTTTCAACTTCGCGAAAATCTGCATCGCGGATTCCGGCACCGGGACGAAAACTTGCTGGGATTTGCAGAACGCACGCACGTTCTAGGATTTCAAGTTTGCAGGAATGGGCCGCCTTTCGAGGCGGCTCTTTTTTATTGTTCACCACAGGTACACGGAGTGAAGAGTGAGTCGACGATGTGGAGAGTGAGATCGACGGCGTAGACGCCCGCCGATCCAACCGACCCCGATGGCTACTTCACTCCAGCAGCAGCTTTGCCAGGCTTCGTTCCGACCGCAATCCGACGAGTGCGGCTGCGCCGCTTACTTCAGATCGACTTGCATGTTGAGGTTGTGAGCTACAAAAGCCCAGGCATCGGCAGTCTCCTCAATCTGCTTGGAGATCGGTTTGCCCGCACCATGGCCCGCCTTGGTCTCAATGCGAATCAGAACCGGGGCGGGTCCGGCCTGGTCAGCCTGCAAGGCTGCAGCAAATTTGAAGCTATGACCGGGCACAACTCGATCGTCGTGGTCGGCGGTGGTGATCAACGTGGGCGGATACTTCGTACCGGGCTTCACGTTGTGAAGCGGCGAGTAAGCGTAAATCGCCTTAAACATTTCGGGATCATCGGAGGATCCGTAGTCCGAGGTCCAGGCCCAGCCGATGGTGAATTTGTGAAAGCGCAGCATGTCCATCACACCGACGGCCGGCAGCGTGGCGCCGAACAGATCGGGGCGCTGGGTCATGCTGGCTCCGACCAGCAGGCCTCCATTGCTGCCGCCGCGAATGGCGAGCTTCGACGAGGAGGTGTATTTATTGGCAATGAGCCACTCGGCGGCG
>QIAI01000333.1:0-1252 GCA_003224995.1 Acidobacteriota bacterium | reverse complement strand
CTCACCTCCTCCGCGCAGATTGGGTTGGGCATAGACTCCTCCCATTTCCAGCCAGACTGCATTCCCTACCGAGAAGGCCGGCGTGAGGGAGATGTTGAAGCCTCCGTAGGCGTAGAGCAGCACAGGATTCTGCCCATCGAGCTTAAGCCCCTTTTTTGCGGTGATGAACATCGGCACGCGGGTACCGTCTTTACTCTTGAAGAAGACCTGCTTGGTCTCGTAGCGGCTGGAGTCGAAATCGACTTTCGGCTGACGATAAATAGACGACTTGGCCGCGGCCAGATCGTAGCGGTAAATCGTCGTGGGCGTAATGAAGCTGGTAAAGGCGTAGAAGGTCTCTTTGTCTTTACGCTTTCCAGCAAAGCCCTCTGCGGTACCGATGCCGGGGAGGTCCACGGTATGAAGGAGTTTGCCGTCGAGGTCATGAATGCGGACTTCAGTTTGCGCGTCCTTGAGGTAACCCAGAACGAAGGTGTTATTGATGACGTTGGCGTGCTCGAGTTTGTCGGCGCCCTGGGGAACGATTGTCTTCCAACTGGCGCGCTCGGGATGGCGCGTGTCGATGGCAATGATGCGGCCGCGCGGCGCGTCGAAGTCGGTCTTGATCCAGAACACAGGCCCGTCGTTGTCGATGAAACTGTATTCGGCGTCAAAGTCATCCAGTAGCCGGATCACTTGGGACTCGGGTTTCGTAAGGTCCTTGTAATACAGACGATTCTTGGGCGAGGTGCCTTGCCAGACGTGGATGATGAGGTAGTGTCCATCGTCGGTAACGCCTCCTCCGAATCCGAGTTCTTTGTTGTCGGGACGATCGTAGATCAGCTTGTCTTCGGATTGCGGCGTGCCCAGGCGATGGTAGTAGAGCTTGTGAAAGTAGTTCGTATCCCGCAACGCGGTGTCGGATTTGGGCTCGTCATACCGGCTATAGAAAAAGCCTTTATTGTCCTTGGTCCAGGATGCCCCGGAGAATTTCACCCATTTCACCAGGTCGGAAAGATCTTTGCCGGTGTCGACGTCGCGAACCCGCCATTCCATCCAATCCGAACCGGAAGCAGCGGTGCCGTAAGCCAGGAGCTTGCCATCGTCGGAGACGGCGTGGCCTACGAGGGCGACAGTACCGTCGGTCGACAGCGTGTTGGGATCAAGCAGGACCCGAGGCTCGGCATTGAGCGAGTCCGCCACCAGCAAGATGTTCTGGTTCTGCAGGCCAGTGTTGTGCTGGTAGAAGTAGCGGCCGCCCTGCTGTTCGGGT
>QIAI01000646.1 GCA_003224995.1 Acidobacteriota bacterium | reverse complement strand
GGCCACCGCCAGTGGCGTCCTGGGGCGCGCCATGAAATTCAAGGTGCTGCCGGGAGGGACCGCGCAGGCCGCGCCACCGCGACCGGCGTCCTCCTCGAATGGCGGAGGACGCGCGCGCGCGGAGCAGGATCCCATCGTGCGCCGCATGAAAGAAAAATTTGGCGCTGAGATCCGCACGATTATTGACCAACGGAACAAGAAGTAGAGAGGCACAAGTATGGGCGGTTTTAACCTGCAGCAACTGATGTCGCAAGCGAAGCAGCAGTACGAGACCTTGCAGAAGAAGATGCAGGACACCGTAGTGGAGGCCTCGTCCGGTGGTGGGAGCGTGCAGGTCAAAATGGATGGACGCAAACAACTGCTCAGTCTGAAGATTGAACCTGAAGCGGTCAACGCGGGTGACATCGAGATGCTGCAAGACCTGGTTACGGCGGCGGTCAATGAAGCCGCGCGCAAGATCGATCAAGCCATGCAGTCCACGGTCGGAGGCATGCTCGGCGGCATGGGAATTCCAGGACTGTAGATTACAAATTATCCGATTACAAGATTACCAATTTCCCCATGTCCAAATTTGCCGAGCCGATGACGCGTCTCATCGATGAATTGAAGAAGCTGCCCGGAATCGGCAGCAAGAGCGCACAGAGGCTCGCCTTCCATATTCTGCGTTCCAGTGATGAGGATGCGGACGCACTCGCGCAAGCGGTGCACGACGTCAAAGCCAACCTGCGACTCTGTTCCGTCTGCAACAACATCACCGATGTCGACCCCTGCGTGTACTGCAGCAGCCCCACCCGCAATCAGCGCCTGGTGTGCGTCGTGGAAGAACCCACCAACATTGCCGCTATTGAGAAGACGAAACACTTCAATGGCGGATATCACGTCCTTCATGGCTCGCTATCACCCCTGCACGGAATCGGTCCGGACCAGTTGAGGATCGGCAACCTGATGCGCCGGGTCGAAGCGGGCGACGTCGACGAAGTGATCATCGCCACCAATCCCACAGTGGAGGGCGAAGCCACCGCGACTTATCTTTCCCAGCAATTGAAGCGGCAAGGACTGAAGGTCACCCGCATCGCCATGGGGATTCCGGTGGGCAGTGATATCGAATACACCGACGAAATCACCATGTTGAAGGCGATGGAGGGTCGCCGGGAGCTCTGACGCCTGCGCCGTTTAAATGCGCCGGATTGTCGGCTTGCTTCCAAAGTGTGCAAAGGCTTGGCATTCGAGGGTATCGCCGGCTGCCGGTCTTCATCATTCCTCGCTCATTAAGCCATTTAGCATGTGCCAGTTACAGCGAATATCTTAATTATGCGTTTACCGCATGGTGTTGTTTCGCGGTAAGCGAGATGACTGACGCGAGGCAAGCGCTTTCGGGAAACCGAAACTGGCCACAACCAGACCAGCCGCCCCTTGCCGCCAGCCGCGCCACGCTGCGATGTAACCGCATCCAACGGACGCTCTTGAACCGGGCCAACCAGCCCGGTTTTTGTTTATGAGCTTCTCACGTTGGTGAGCCTCAGGCCCTCGAGGGGCACCACTCCGACGCGAGCGTTTCAGTCCCCGCCTGACCCGATTTCTTCTTCACAGAGGTCAGCATCCAGGAAGAAATTCTCTTCACCCGTGGGCGGCGTCACGCCTTGGGGAGGCAGGCCACCGTTATATTCCGCCATGCGATTTTGCCACTTTAAGAATTCGGTTACGGTTTGCGGCTCAATGCGGATCTCGACCCGACGCAGGCTGGCCAGCAAAAGGTTCATCTCACTGCGAAAGCCGTGATCGGATCTCAGATTCTTGCGAGATGCCCGTGCCATGTGGATGGCCCGGCTATGGAACTCCAGCAAGCCCCATCCCAGGGGAATTTCCTCCGGAGACACCAGGCCGCGGGGCACCAGATAGAAGCGTTCATTGCCCACACCAAGTTCCGGCCTCAGGCGGAAAGGCTTTGCGCGATCGGCCAGGAAATCTGGTCGGGAAACCTTGCACTCCACCAGAACCGAATGGCACGCGCGCTTCCAGCCAATCGCATCCGGCATCTCGCCGCTGATGCAGGCCTGTTCGGAGAGCACAACTCCGCAGCGATACTGGCGCAACCAATCGACCGCCTTGCGAACCAGCACAGCATGAGTCATAGGAATTGACACTTTAGCTTGTATCCGAAGAGCCCTGGTGGGCGGGAGTACCTGAAGGGTTTCTAGCGGCCCGATTTGGAAGCAGCGTCGAGCTCGGTTCTCGAGTTGCCGTTTCGAGATACTCTCAGAGCTTTAACGAGTACCGGCCGGCGGAGAACGAGTTCCAGAAGGTAACTCGCTCCCGCGATCTCTTCGGCAGCGGGTGTCCAAGTGGCATAACCGGCAGCGGAGAGAACCATGTGACCGTTCTTGGTTTCCAACTGTAAACGCTGAATGCGGCCAGCGCTCGAACGGTCGAGCGCATGGGCCAGCCGTAGAATCGCCGCCAAATGCAGCACGATTTGTCTCTGCTCGAGTGCGAGATCCTGCAGAGCGGCATGTCTGGATTGCGGCAATGCACCGCGGTGAAAGCGAGCTACCGCTGCGGTCAATCTCAGATCGGAAGCGGTCCAACCCAAAGGAGGCGTGAGGCTGGCGATCATACGACCGGAGGCCTTGTGATGCCCTCTCTCCTGTTTCGATCGTCCGACATCATGCAGAAGGGCTGCCGTCAGCAAAATCGAGCGCAGGTCCTGATTTAAGCTCGACGGAGCGATTCCCAATCTTTCCAATCCATCGAACACCTGGGCGGCAAGCTCGGACACGCGCTGCGAATGCGCGAACCCCGGGTCAAGAAATGAGCCCCAGAGCTTCAGGCGGGCCATAGCCGCAACTCTTATCTGTTTGCCCTCTGGCAACTCAGCTCGCCATACGCTCCAAAGAGAATGACTGCCCAGCATACGCTCGCGATATCGCGTGACTCTCTTTTCGCGCGCCTGCTGCACTATCTCGTACCAGCGCTGCCGAGATTCCGTGCTCGCAAATGCGTTCACCTGGATCGCGGTGGCCCAGAGAACGTCCAAGTCGTGGACATCTCCCAAGAGATCCTGCAGCTCCTTCAAGTCAGAACTCCAGGCCGCGTGCTGCTGAGGCAGGAAGTTCTCGACGATATAACGGAAGCGTTTGATACCGATTCTCAATTCATGAAGCGCCGTCTGCGACCGGTTGCGCAGAGCGCGACGATGGAGTTCATGGGCCGCCGTCCAAC
>QIAI01000332.1:10848-12284 GCA_003224995.1 Acidobacteriota bacterium | reverse complement strand
GCCGTGGTCAAAGCGGTGGAGGACGGCACCTTTGATGTGATGATCGTGAACTTCGCCAACGCCGACATGGTCGGGCACTCAGGAAAGATCGAGCCAACCGTGAAAGCGGTCGAGACCGTCGATGCCTGCCTGGGAGAAATCGAAAAAGCAGTCCGCGCGAAAGGCGGAGCCATGCTGATCACCGCGGATCATGGCAATGCCGAGCAGATGATCGATCCCACAACCGGCGGACCCCATACCGCACACACCACGAATCCCGTCCCGTTCATCGTGGTCAGCGAAAACGCTCAACAATTCACGCTCAAGCCGAATGGCTCGTTGCGCGATATATCGCCCACGATTCTTGGCATGCTGAATCTGTCCGAACCTGCCGAGATGACGGGCAAGGATCTGCGGGTCGCGCTAGTGAAGAAGTAGATTCGCCAGCCGATACCAGGTGGTTCGGAACGCAGTGGCTTGGCTTAGCGCACAATCGGCGTGGCATCGGTCGCAATGCAGACCCAGTTGTCGCCTTTGTGCAGCCAGGTATCGACGAAGCGCTCCCGCCGCGTGTAAGGCTTGCCTGCTTCCACTCCTTTGACGCGCAAGACACCACTGGCTACCGCCACGTTCCCATGAACGTTGACCTTCAAAAATTCCGGCGCCACTTGCTGCTCCTGCGCATTGCTGGCTTTCACGCTGGCAAGGAATTCTTGCTTGGTCTGGATGCTGCCGTCATCGTTAATCAGCACGATCGCGTCGTCGAGAATGGAGTCGAGCGCCTTGGTATCGCCGCTCTTGTAAGCCTGGTTCCATAACTTCTCCAGCGCATTGATCTTCCCTTGGATGCTGGCTGCACTCTCCTGAGCAAACAATGACGTAGCGCAGCCTAAGACGAGCATCAGTCCAATAAATCGCATGGAAGGATCTCCTGCGCAGAGTATAGGACTGTTTTCCTCTCTTATTCCGTACATGGCACCATTTGACGCAATACCTGCGACGGCGGCAGCGCGAAGCGAGTTGCTCTAGAAGGAGCGAGAATCAAATCACTAGAATTTGCACTTTGTGTTTTCCCGCCAGAAGCGAAGCACCTCCGCCCCACAGCGCTTGTCATCCTGAGCGAAGCGAGGGACCTGCTTTTCCGACCGCGTCCCCGCTCCACCGCGCTCTCGCTTGCGGTACACTTCACTCTCGCGTCAGAGGTGACACGTGCGAATCCATCTGACTCTCTCCGTGCTTTTTGCCCTTGCGATGTCCTCCACGTTCGCTGCTCGATCCGGAGAAGGAGCCGCACCCAAGGCGCTGCTTCTGGTGGCCAACAAGGGAGATCACACCCTGAGCCTCATCGATCCCGAAGCTGGCCGCCAAATCGCGACCATCGACGTCGGCGGTGTCACCGGTCATGAACTCGTTGCGTCGCCGGATCGGCGCTTTGCTTACGTTCCGCTCTATGGAGA
>QIAI01000332.1:0-10735 GCA_003224995.1 Acidobacteriota bacterium | reverse complement strand
ATTGCCCAAAAATTGGGCCGAAAGACGGATTGCTCTACGTGACCACGGAGCTCGATCAGTCAGTCACGGTGATTGATCCAGGCACACGAAAAATCATCACTCGGATTCCAACCGGCCAGGCCGAGTCGCACATGCTCGCTATTACCCGCGACGGCCACCGAGCGTATACCGCGAATGTGGGGCCGGGAAGCATCTCTGTGCTCGACCTGGAAAATCGCAAGCCGGTCCTGACCATTCCTGCTGCCCAACCGGTTCAGCGCATCGCGCTCTCAGTCGACGATCGCCTGATCTTCACCACCGATCAATCCAAGCCACAGTTGTTAGTGATCGACGCCGCCTCGAACCGGCCAACTTCAGCTATCCCACTCCCGGGCGTAGGCTACGGTGCTGCGCCGACACCGGATGGTCGCTGGTTGGTCGTGCCGCTTCGTTCCGGCAACCAGGTGGCGGTGGTCGATCTTCAGGCGAAAAAGGTCACGCATACCATCGAGGTTCCAGCCGCTCCACAAGAGGCACTCATATCACCCGATGGCCGCACTGCGTACGTCTCGTGCGACGCTTCGCATAAGGTCGTTGCCATCCGAACCTCCAACTGGTCGATTGAAAAACAAATCGATGCCGGTACTGGGGCTGACGGCCTAGCCTGGGCGTCTTCCCGCTAGTGTGGTGTCCCAAAATAAAAAGCATTAAGGAGAATCCTGAGTGAAGAGAACCGGTCGTTGAAAACACGAGGTCCCTCCACTCCGCTTCCCTCCGGTCGGGATGACAGATTTATGGCGCGAATTTGCGGGACAGGACGCTAGCTGCATGCAACGTAGAGTGATTGTTTTTCTGATCTCGCTCGCCGCTGGTTGCGCCGCGTTGGTTATGCATGCACAAGACCCGCCTTCTCCCACCTTCTACCGCGACGTGCTCCCCATTCTTCAGCAACACTGCCAACGCTGCCATCGCACCGGCGAGATCGCTCCCATGCCGCTCGTCACTTTCGAGCAGACGAAGTCCTGGGCCCGGCTCATCTCGCAGGACGTACGCTCCAAACGGATGCCTCCGTGGTTTGCCGATCCGTGCTGTGGACATTTCGCGGACGATCCTTCGCTGACGCCATCAGAGATCGCCACCTTGACCGCCTGGTTCGACGCCAAAACGCCTGCCGGAAATCCGCAGGATGCTCCCGCTCTTCCGCACTGGACGGAAAGCTGGAATATTCCGGAACCTGATCGCATTATTGCGATGTCCAAGCCGGTCGCCGTCCCCGCCGATGGAGATGTTGAATACACGTACGAGATCGTCCCGACCGACTTCAAAGAGGACAAATGGGTTCAGATGTCCGAAATTCGCCCATCCAGCCGCCAGTACGTCCACCATGCGGTCGTCTACATTCGGACAGCCGATTCGATGTGGCTCCGCGGAGCGCCGCTTAATACGCCGTTCACCGCGTCCAGCCTCAAGGATCCGGCTCTGCGCCACCAGGCGCATGAAACTGATAGCGACCTGTTGCTGGTCTACGCCCCGGGAAGTTCGCCCGACCACTGGCCTGACGACACGGCCAAGTTCATTCCCGCGCATTCCGATCTCGTATTCCAGATGCACTACACCGCGAGTGGTCAAGCGGGCGAGGATCAGACCAGCGTGGGTCTCGTCTTTTCCAAACATCCGCCCAGCCGGCGGGTCCTGACCCTGCAACTTGCCAATGACCACGATCCCATCCCGATTCCGCCCAACACTGACGATTATCGTGTCGAAGTTCACGGCACCTTTCCTCACGATGCCACCCTGCTCAGTTTCTTTCCGCACATGCATCTCCGTGGCAAGCGTTTCGAATACAACCTCCTCGATCGCGGTCATCCCAGTGAAACTCTGCTTCGGGTGAACTACGATTTTTATTGGCAGCTGAGCTACCGCCTGGCTCAACCCCGCCTCATCAAGGCCGGTACCGAGCTGCAGGCCATCGCGTGGTACGACAATTCCACCAACAATCCTCACAATCCCGACCCAAACAGCCCTGTGGCCTGGGGAGACCAGACCTACAATGAAATGATGGTGGGCTTCTTCGACGTCACCGTACCGGCCGGAATGGACAAGCATCAATTCTTTCAGCGCGACGCCGTGGAAAAGAGGCCCACCCCTCGATAGCCGTCAAGCCGCCAACGCTCTCCCCTTCCCAGGCACCCCCAGTCGAAGGTTCCGCATCCCATCGCTGGGCGTCACAACGCCCTCGGACGTGCTTGCAGTAGCCACATCATGGCTTAAAATTGCGATGGGCGGATGCCGCCCGCTGTCCGTCTGAAAAAGAATTCGCGATGCGAAAGTATTTTCCAGGCCAGAAGAGCCCGGCGCCGTCACTTTTTTGCCGCTGCTTGTTGTATATGGCACTTGTCCCATTCGCATTTCCTCAGGCCATGTCCGATATCCCGGGCTCGATCCGTGCAACGCCCGCGACCCACAGCTTGAGCGGCACAGTGGTGAATTCCATCAGCGGAGAGCCAGTTCGACGCGCCCTGGTGCAGGCAGGTTCCTCGGCGGGAGGCAATCCAATATCGGTCTTTAGCGACGCAGAGGGTCGATTCGAGTTCGCCTCCTTGCCCGAATCTGAAATCGTTCTCAGCGTCCGAAAGCCGGGCTTCTTCAACGAGCTTGAGCTGCATCCCGATTTTTCTCATTACGAGCTGGTCCACCTGGGCGCCGACGCCTCCTCTGTCGTGTTGAAACTCGTTCCCGAGGGCACGATTGTTGGTCACGTCGTAAGCTCGAAGGGAGAAGCCATCGAAGACTCCACCATTCGCATTTTCCAGGAGCACATTGTCGAAGGCCGCAAGCGCTGGGACCTGCGAAGTCAAGTCAGCACGGACGAGGATGGTCAATTTCGAGTGGCGAACCTGGTGCCGGGACAATACCTGCTCGTGGCCGGACCGGATCTTCCCGGTTCGTTCACGCCCTTTGCGCGGCGTTCCTCCCGCCTGCGCGGGTTTGGAACGACTTTCTATCCTGGCGTGCCGAATCTGCAAGCGGCCACGCCGCTCTCGATTGCCGGCGGTCAGCAAGTCCAAGCGGATTTTTCCATGAAGTCCGAGCCTCTCTTTAAGATTTCCGGGACAATTCTCGGCGTTCCCGTGGGCACACCCGTCAATGTGCAGTTCGAAACTCAGACGGGAGAAATTCTTCCCGCGACCGTGGGCGTTGACGCGAACGAGAAATTTCAGGCCCGGGTTCCGGCAGGCGCATACGTGCTGCAGCTCCGTGGCCCGGATCAGGCCGGCCAGGCGCAAGCCTCCGACCTGCCGCTGGTGGTGAACGCCGACATGGAAAACCTCACCTTCGCCCTCTCTCCCGAGATTGCACTTCCCGTCAGGGTAGAGCTGCGCCCCACCGGCGCGCCTGACGTCCAGCCTTATACCAGGAGCAACCGGCAGCTGAGCTCCTACGGGCTTTCTATGGTGCGCCTGATATCTACGGACAAGGCCCGGGATATCGGACATGGCCTGAGGAAATGCGAATGGGACAAGTGCCATATACAACAAGCAGCGGCACCATCGACTTGCTGCGTGAGGAACTGGTCATCTCTCCCGGTCACCGCCCCGAACCGTTGGAAGTCATCCTGCGCGACGACGGGGCCGGCTTACGCGGAACCATCGAGGCAGATGGGAAGCCCTCCGGCGGAACCGTGTTGCTGTTCTCCGATCATATCTCCCTCGAGCATGTGCAAACTGCTTCCGCTCAGAATGGCGCGGAGTTCCTGTTCAGCGGCCTGGCTCCGGGCGATTACAAAGTGCTCGCCTTCGATTCTGTGGAAGGACTCGAGTTCAAAAATCCTGAGGTGCTTGGCCCTTATCTTTCCAAAGCAGTCTCCGTCACTCTGCAACCTAACGACGTGGCTCGCGTTAATCTCGAAAGAATGATTCGCACCAAGTAAACCATGCATCTGCGCCGCCGCTTCATTCTCGGATTGCTGATCTCTTCTGGAGTTTTGAGGTGCTGCGCCCAGGATGCCCCGCCTCCATCCACTCCGGGAGCTTCGACCTGGCGCATAGCGGGTAGGGTTCTGCATGCCGCGACGAACCAGCCTTTATCCGGAGTTGAAGTGTCCGTCGCGTCCACGGCGGAACGTGACAAAGGCTTTCAGACGGTCCGTGGCCCAGACGGCCGTTTCGCCTTTGCGCAGGCTCGCGGCTTCTCCCCACAGGCGTACCAGCAGCATGGCATGTTTTCTACTGCCGTTGCGGTCGGCCCGCAGCTCAAGTCCGACAATCTGACCTTCCGGCTCGTTCCCGATGGATCAATCTCTGGCTCCGTGGTCGACGAGGAGAACGAACCCGTGCGCAATGGCCAGGCCTTTCTTTTGCTTCGTGGCGAAGGCAACTACCGGCCGCGATGGCAGGGTCAGGCGGTCCTCGATGAACAAGGCCATTTTCATTTTGCTCACTTGGCGCCAGGAGAGTATGTGCTCGCGATATCGGCTCAGCCCTGGTACGCGCAAGACTCACAGGCGCCGGCGAAACTGCAATCGGCTTCCCCCGAAGGCGTCCTGCCTTCCGACATGAATTCCAATCCGCCATCTGAGAGCGCGTCCTCCGCTCTGCTCGACGTGGCCTATCCTCTGACCTATTACCCCAGTGTGACTGAAGCTGGCAATGCGGCTCCCATCCGGGTCACCCCGGGCGAGCGCGTCGTGGCTGATATGACGTTGCGGGCGGTTCCTGCGCTGCATCTCACGATTCGCCACGCAAGTTCCGACTCTGCGCGTCCCGTCTCGGTCACGCTGATGCAGCGCATTTCTGAGCGATTCGATAGTTTCCCAATTTCGGTACAGGCGCGCTCCCAGCCCCTCGGTTCGGGAGTCGTCAGTGTCAGCGGCTTTGCTCCTGGCCGTTTCTGGCTTTCTCTGCGCACGGCTTCGAAAGCCGAAGAAAGGGAAGTGGACCTTCAGGCGGACACCGAGATTGAGGTCTCTGAATCCGGATCGGGATCCGTAACTGTGGAGGGTGTCGTCCAGGTTTCCGATGGATCGACCTTGCCTCCCGGAGGATACATCCGCTTCGTCAATAGAAAGAGTGGCGAACACTTCGGGTCGCCGATCTCATCCCAGGGTACATTTCAGGCTGAACAGATGTTGGCCGAGCCCAAGGCGTTCGAGGTCTCCGTTTTTAACGTGGGCGGCTTCCGCGTGCGCGAAATCACGGCCGGCGGAGCGACCTTGTCTGGTCACAGCCTGCAGCTTCCTCACAACGGTACCGTGTCGCTGAAAGTCGTCCTCGCTAAGGGAATGGCGAAAATCGATGGCACCGTCCTCCTCCACGACGAGCCTCTGTCCGAAGCCATGGTCGTGCTCGTTCCTGAGAACCCGCAAGACAATACCGACCTCTTTCCTCGCGATCAGAGTGACAGCGATGGCACCTTCACCCTTTCCGAAATCGCACCCGGCCACTACACGGTCATCGCGATTCAGAATGGTTGGGACGTGGACTGGCAAGATCCTGCTGTTCTGAAGTCATACCTCGAAAATGGCAAGCGCATCGAGATCACTGCCCCGCAGACCTACACGCTCTCCGTCCACGCGCAGGCCACAACTGCCGCCGCAGCTCACCCATCTCAGCCATAGAATAGGTTTCCTGGAGAGTTTGCGATGTCAGTGATGCCTGCCCTCTTTTTCGGCCATGGCAATCCCATGAATGCGCTCATGAGAAACGCTTACACCGAGCGCTGGTCCACAATTGGTGCGAATTTGCCCCGTCCCAAAGCGATTCTGTGCGTCTCGGCGCATTGGTACGTTCCGGGCGCCGCGGTTACCATCAACACCGCGCCGCGCACTATTCACGACTTCGGTGGTTTCCCACCAGAGCTGTACGCGGTGAAGTATCCAGCTCCCGGAGATCCCGATCTCGCGCGAAGAGTTCAGAAGTTGCTGGCGCCCCTACCCGTGGAGCTAGATGAACGTTGGGGCCTGGATCATGGGACTTGGTCGGTTCTCTGCCATGTCTATCCCAACGCCGACATTCCTATTGTCCAGTTAAGCATTGATGAGACCAAGCCCGCATCCTTTCACTATGAAATTGGCGAGCGACTCGCCACCCTGCGCGAAGAGGGCATTCTGATCGTGGGCAGCGGTAACCTGGTTCATAATCTGCACACCTACGCCTGGGGACGGCATGTGGTGGATCCCTTCGACTGGGCAATCCGCTTCGAAAAGGAGACTCGCGGCTTGCTCCTCGCCGGCGATCATCGACCCCTCATCGCTTACGATGCCTTGGGAAAGGACGCCGTGCTTTCTGTGCCCACCCCCGACCACTATCTACCTCTGCTCTATGTGATCGGTACCCGTGCAGCTGGAGAGCCGCTTACTTTTCCGGTGGAAGGAGTCGATGGTGGATCCATCTCGATGCTGACGGTCCAACTAGGATGACACTTTGCGAGCCCACGATTCCGACATCTGACCAGGAGATCTCCAATGATGCTAGAAATCCCGCGAGCTGAGCCGCGTCTGCGAGTGATGCCAGGGTTGCGTCGTCGGTTTGCTGTTTGCGTCCTTGTCCTTCTGTTTACATCTCTCACCATTGCGCAGGACGCCAAGCTTGCGCCTGTGTGGAAGCCGCAGTTTTCCGAAAAAATGAAAAACATCGCGCCTATGCATTGGGCTGGGAGAAGGCGTGGTTGCGGGTATGACGTCTGTCGGCCACGGCGGTGGCCAGCAGGGCACCAGTACCAGTATTGTGCTCGTTCCCGAACAGGACTTGGGCGTCGTTGTTCTGACGAATATGGACGGACTGAATGCCAGCGCGCTTGCTACCGACCTCCTGGCCATTCTCTTAGGCGGGTCGGCAAAGACAAGTGAACCTGCGGAAATTCGCTGCAGAAATCGTGAACTACGCGGCGATATAGCGGCGAATTCGGGCTTTCATGTCCGCGTGCTCCCACTTGCAAACCGCGCCGTTCGACTTCCGTCCTCTCTGAGTGTGCATGAGAATCTGAAACGCCAGCGGCTGCGTTCGTCTCAGGCCTTCGAGTAGAGCGGGTGATTCCAGATCCCCTAAATGCTCATCTACCAACACGAGATCGAAGCGAGTTCTCTCGCACAGCTCCAGGGCCTCCCGCCAGCCCCAGGCCGTGACGGTGCTGTAGCCTTCCCCCTCCAGGAGCCGTTCCAGTTCGATGAGAACTCTCTCGTCATCATCCACAATCAAGATTTTGATAGGATCACTGCCCATAGCTTTTGCCCTGAACTTCATCCGGGCGCCGGACGGCAACTGAGCACCAATCGCGCGCTGGATGCAAAACCGAGGCTCGGCCTCGCTGGAGTGAGTGATGGGTTATAAGAAACCGCATTACACCGGATGGAGCCGAGTCGACCTTCATATTCGAGGGAGCCTGCAAGATGGTCTGTGACGATGGTCACAGCGAACCACATTTATCGGAAAGTTTGTTTCAAAAGCTTTCAACCGGGACGTGCCGAGATGTCGTCATAGCCCGTTCATCACGCGAATATGCTGGATGCCGGTGGCTCGAGAACGGACGAGTGAGGACTGACGACTGAACATGAGGGTGTCATGAAACACAACCTGCAACGCGAGACAAAGGCCACGAATTATGGCAGCCTGAGCCTCGATAAAATTCAGGAAGGGGTCAGCGCGGAGGCCGTGAGCTACGCAGCTGGGCTTCTGGTGGAAGCGATCCGCAACTACGAATCCAGCGCGCTTAATGCGCGAGAAGAGAAACTCACCCTCACGGAAGCTCAGATGATCGCCGCGAACCTGATTGCGAAAACCTCCGCCCAGCTCGACGACCCCATCATGCAGCAACAGTTGGCGCGCGTCCGCAAGGCGATTCGTGAAGTGAAGCCCTGACCAGATCAGCTCTTCTGACTCGTTGGGGTGCTTGAGCTTCTACCCCTGCCACGACGCCGGCAATTCACTTTGACGGAGGCAGCTGAAAGACAATCCCGCGATCCGCGTTCGCGTTCTTGGTGGCGGCCACATCCAGTTCCGAAACCGGCGTCTTTTTGGAATCATCCTCCGTGTAAATCCACAAAGTCTGTCCCACGATGGCGTAGTTGCGCGCCTCCATTCGACGCCCGTCTTTAAAGACCAGTACAGTCAACGGAGTTTGCTCGTCGGTCTGCACCGCGGGCGCACTAGACGGAGCTGGCGTTGCCTTGGCAGAAGTGGGAGCCGGTTTCTTTCCCCGCGCCGGAGCTACGGGCTTCGGGGAAGCAGACGCAACTTTGGTGGGTGCTGGGACTGTTTGCGCTGCCTGTAATTGCTCAATCATCGAGTTCAATTGGGCAACCTGGCTCTTCAGCGTGTCCACTTCTCCGCGCAGCTGTTGAACCTCGGCAGCTAACTCGGAGTCCTGCGCCGGTTGAATCGCCGCTTGCGGATCGGAAGTCTGGGCCGAAGGCTGCCCTTGCGCGGCTGCCGCTGGATCATTGGCATCTTGCCCCAACGCGACCGTCGCCACGCCCATCCCTGCCGCCACCAGCCATGTTCCGATGTACCGGTACCACCGCGCCATAAGGACCGTCCCTCTCGCCTTGGTTAGGCAAATCCGCATCCACTTGATCTTTGGACTCTATTTCTACTCAATTTACAGGTCAAGGCGAAATGGCCCTTCTGGGCGGTACGGGCAAACCGGCAGAAGCTGCCTTTACCCACCATTTGACCGATTCTGGGCACGCAGCGAATGTGGAGTACCACCTCTGTCATAGGAGAGTGTCTGAAATACGTCCCTGCTGCAAGGTCTCCAAGTGAGCAATTTTCGGCAGGAATCCCGGCGCGACTCAATTTGACGAAGTCTCCGAAACCCGCGCACTGGTTCATTCGATATGGCTCTGGAACGTGAGTGGTGCATGTCATCCCGCGTGCCATTGGCAGATGCGAAGTCGGACTTAGGCCGGATCTCAAAAAGAGGTCCGGCCCCCGGCCCACGAATTGGCGAGGGGATCAGAGTCTTGACCCACTTAGTTCGGCATCCCGAGGCTATCAAGCACGTGAATTACGCCATTCGACTGGAACACATTTTTTGATCGTAACCAATGCTGTCCCCCCTTTTTCGTCTTTCGACATGAGGTGCTTGCCATCATGCAGCCTTACCCAGAGCTTGCCCCCTTCGACCGTAGTCAATTCGAAGTCGCCATTGCCTTCTTTGATTTTCTTCATCATGTCCGAGGCGCTCAATCGTGCAACCACGTGGTAAGTGAGCACCTTCAGCAACGGTTGTTCTCTGGTTTCAGTAAGCTATCTACCGTGCCCGCAGGTAGCTTGTTGGAGGCTTCGTTTGTCGGTGTGAACACCGTAAAAGGGCCCTCGTGTCGTTTCGATCAGCCAGCCGCTTTGACGGTCGCCACTAAGGTGGTCTGATGGGTGGAATTCACCGCGTTCTCAACGATGTTTGTCGTCGGATACATCTCCTTGCCTCCAATCACGGGGATTGCTCATGCCTGCCAGTGCGGAGCCATTCCAAGGAGAACGAGCGCGAACAGCGTGGTCAATCTTTTAAACATGTTTCCTGGATCCTTTCGGCCTGAATTTTGCTGCCTTCGCCCTAAGTACGGAAATGTCTCGAATGCGGATGTGTGGGAAAGCACAACAGAGTGATCCCATACAGGCAGTATCCCGGCTCAATAATGTAGGATGCCGGACCTACAGGACTTCCTTTGCAGCACATACAAGTCACCTATTGATGGTAGTTTGCCCCTTTACAGGTCCTTCACACCCCGACTCTGGTGCAAAGTTTTGTCCCACGGTCACGGTCACATGAAATTTGTCGATGATTCAAGCACAGCGCGCGAGGCTCCTTTGCTAGAATCACTCGCCAGGGGGATACATGGCTAACTTGGATAAAGTCGTCAAATCTTTACTCGCAGAACAAAGAACTCTTCAGAGTAAGTTAAGTCAGGTAGAGGCTGCTATTTCGGCTCTTCGCGGCATGGGTCAGAACGGCCGCGGCGCCGGGTCACGTCCTAAGCGAGTGTTGTCGGTCGCTGCGCGTCGTAGAATTGCAGCGGCACAACGCGCGCGTTGGGCTAAGTACAAACAGCAGAAAAAAGCGGCAGCTTAGTTCAGGAAACAACTCCAGCAAACTGGAACCGTCGGTTCGTGTGGCCTGCGCAATTTGGCCGGAAGCTTCACGAACCGGCGGTTTAGGCCTTTGTACTCGTTTTTTTCTAGCAAACTCGGAGCCCCAAAAGCCGAACCCTGCCATTTTGCGGATCTCATTTCCCTCGCGCCCGCTACGTTTCACTACCCCGATGGGTATCTTCCAGCTTTCCCCTAAAATGGAAGCATGGCTAAAGAATTTCTCCCCTACCTCCTCCGCTGGCGGCGAACCACATTCAGAGCTTCGTCCTTTAGGCCTAATTGTTTACAATAGTTGTCTTTGGGCGTGCCCCCCGGCCCTTGCCGGGGAATCTACGTCCCGGGACTCATACGAATTTGGACTCATTCAGGCAAAATGTGGCAGCGGGCGATTCCGCCGCGCGCGTCTACTGGCGCGTGGAGGGCAGCCTTCTGGATTTGACGACCGTCCAGCCCGTCGCTTTTTTTACCTGGAATGCCCAGACCTTCGGGGCGAGAATGGCGCGCCGGGGCTTGGTCTTCCTGATGGCGGCGCTCCGTCCTTTTCTCTACGCCGCCCACCGGGTGCTCGCCACACGGGTGGTCTACAGCGTCTTACGCGGCGTAAGCCGCGATCGCCTCGATCTGTTAGGGGACGAGTATTTCCAATACAAGATGAAGCCTTACCTGAA
>QIAI01000645.1 GCA_003224995.1 Acidobacteriota bacterium | reverse complement strand
GGATCGCAATTTACAGCGGCGTGGCCGGCGGGGCGGATGTCATCCTCATTCCGGAAGTGCCCTTCGATATTGAAAAAGTCGCGGAGCTTATCCGGCAGCGACATGCGCGGGGACGCTACTTCAGCATCGTGGTGGCGGCCGAGGGCGCCAAGTTCGCCAATACGGGAGAAGCCTCGCTGGTACTGCAAGACTTGGGCAAGGATGAGTTCGGGCACGAGCGGCTGGGCGGCATCGGAAACCTGCTGGCGCGAGAAATCGAGAAGCGCACGGGTTTTGAAACCCGTTCGGTTGTGCTCGGGCACATTCAGCGCGGCGGAACACCTAGTGCTTTCGATCGCGTGCTGGCTACGCGTTACGGTTTGGGCGCCATTGATATGGTGCATCGCGGGGAGTGGGGACACATGGCGGCGCTGCGCGGCAACAAGATTGTCTCGGTGCCGCTGGCGGAAGCGATTGCCTCGAATCGCAAGGTTGATCCTGAGTTGATCGAAGTTGCGAATGGCATTCTGGATAAGCTGGTGAAGGATAATGAACCGGCGATGAAGACGTAAGGTCGTCGGTTTGTGGTCGTTGGTGGTCGGTCGTTGGTCGTCGGCAAATCCTCAGCCTTCCGCCACGAAGACTTCCGTTCCTCAACGGAGCTAATGCGTGCTGACTGGCAACCGTGTCATTCCGGCATGATTTCGATGGCCGTTACCGTCGCGTAGTTCCGGGTGGGAACAAACTCCAGCAGCAACTTGCCCTGGGCATTGGGCTCCAGGCCGCCGAGTTTCTTTACCAGGGGACGATTCTCGCCAGCCTCCTGGATCAGATCCACATCTCGCAGAATTAGCTTTCCATTGCAGAAGACGCTGAAGAGGCGGCCACGCCCCTGGCGTAAATCGGAAGACTCCGCGTAGCGATCGCGATTGGCCGCGTCAAAGCGGTGCTCGATGAAATGGAAAGTCGCGGCGTAGCGCCCGGGCGTGACGGGAATTGCGTAGGAGAAGTGTCCCCAGCGTTCGGTCTCGTACATCTCCGGATCGTCGGCGTCGGTGGCGGGATTGTCGTTTGAACTGAGCTGCCCGCCCTTGAAGTACGTGTCCGGCCCCCACCAGCGACTGTCATTCGAGTAATAGGGCACGTCGCGGGTGATGATACGCACCGGGCGTTGGCTTTCCTTCAGGCCGGGAAGGATTTCGAGCGCCGACAGCATCGCACTGCCACCGCGCACAGAAGAGAAACCCAGGTGCAATTGACCATCGCCAGCGGGCGAGAGGCCAGTGAACACTTTGACGTCCGCGGTGCGACTGCCGCCTGCGTCGAGCAGGATATCGAAATCGTTCAACAGAACTTTTCCATTGGCGGTCGCGGTCATCACGCGGCTGCCCTCGCCACCGTTGCCGATTTCTTCCGGTCCGTAAAACGTCTCGGCAAAGTGAAGACGTAATTCATAGATGCCCGGCTTCAGCGGGATGTCGTATTGAAAGTCGCCTTGCCGGCTGCTGCGGTAAATGTTGGCATCTTGCGTTCGCCAGATGCGCTGCACGGAGCTGCGAACGGTTTTGCCGCCTGAGAAATACGTGTCGGGGTTCCACAACTTCCCGGCGCGATCCACGTAACTGCGGCTGGCGCCTGACAGAATGCGGATTTCGTCCCCTACAGGCAGGCCGACGAGCGGTTCTGCAAGCTCGCGCGTGTTCTGGGTGGAAGAGACGATGGGAAGGGGCTTCTGCCGGTTTCGAAGAGCCAGCACCATCACACCAAGTATGGCCAGAATGATCACGGCGGTGAATAGTACCCAAGCCGGAGGCACCACGGGTGAGGACGCCCGTCGCTCCATCGCGTCTGCAACTTTTTGTGAATTGTCGAGGAATGGTTGTGGACGTTTCAAAAAACCGGACATAGTGCCCCACTGGGATGGTAAGGCGGAGGTCGTGGGCGGCGCCTTCGCCGGCATAGTACTCGGCGAGCCGTTTGCGCAGTCGATTGACCTGCACGCGAACAATCGAATCGGTGTCCTGGTCGAATGATTCGTGCCGGCCAAAGACCTCCAGGGCGATCGAATACTCCTTGATTTGGGCGGCTTCGCCGGAAAACTTCTTTTCGCAAAGATAAGAAAGCAAGTGCGCAAGCGTGGGGGAGCGGACGAACAGCTGGGATTGGAGCACGGATTGGAGTTCGGCGCGTTCCAGTTCCGCATTCACCGGCTGCGCGGCGGTAGATGGCATCCTGACCTCCTGGCTGCCACTGACTGGCTTATACACCTGGGCGCTCACGGATTGCAGTGACGTCCAGTGTTTAACGGTCTACAGCGGGGTAACACAGGTTCTGTAACGGTCCTGTAACCCCGCATGAGGCGAATAGCAACGATGGAGGTTCTCAACCGTTATGGCTGCCGAACTTCTGAACTTGCAGCGACATAGATCCGGATGGGCGAGAAACGGTACGCGCTTAGCGATTCTGTAGCAGGAATAGCGTTGTGGCAGCCCGACATTTGCGCGATACCAGGGACAGATGCGGAGAGCAAACCCACCGGGCAAGGCGGATCGACCGGCAACGATGCAACTCCGGAATTGAGGCCAATTATGAAATCCCTCGTATGGACGATCGTGCTACTGGTGATGGTTCTGGGATTCAGCGGGGCCGGCATCGCCCTGTCCGATCCCGACCCGCAACAGCCGACGCTGAACATGGACTCCATGAGCGTTGCAGAACTGGAGAAAGCTGGCGATGAGGCGCGTGCCACCAAGAACTATGAGCAAGCGCTGGATTATTTCCGGACTGCCATTCGAAAAGACAAAAAGAATGCAGTGCTTCACAACAAGCTGGGATTAGCGCTTTTGAAAGCGGGCAAGAATTCTGAGGCGCGCGCGAGTTTTCAGAAGTCGATGAAGCTGAACTCGAAGTACCCCGAAGCAGTCAACAATATCGGCGCAGTCTACTTCGTTGACCGGAACATGGGACAGGCGGCGCGCTACTTCAAGAAGGCGGTTGCCTTGGATGAAAGCCGACCGGCGTTCCACGTGAACCTGGGTGCGGCGTGGTTTGGGCAAAACAAGCTGGAGCGCGCCATGACCGAGTACCGGCGGGCGCTGCAACTGGATCCGGAGGCGCTCAGCCGCACCAGCAATGCCGGGGTCGCCGCGCAAATCAATACGACCGAAGAACGGGCGCGATACGACTACATGATGGCGAAGATCTACTATCACAATATCGGAAACGTCTACAAGGATGAGGAGTTCTCCCAGCTTAGACAGGATCAGCGGCTGAGTGAGATTGTCCCTCCCCCAGAGGCGAAGTGATCTTGCTTACGCCTGGAGCCGCGCCTCTGTCCCGGGCGCGGCTTTTGCTTTTGTAGGTGCTGTGCTCGCATCTGCAAGCAATGATGGGAATTGCCACCTGTGATTGATGCACCAGGGCGAGTGATGCACATCACAGGGAGGCGCGAAAATTGGGGTCATAATTTCCATAGAGCCAAGGCCCAAAGTTCCAGGGCCAGGAGGACGATCATGAAAACCTGGCGGGTTGTATCGGTCATTCTGGGGATGTGGATGGCCACCGTGCTCGCCATCGCCGCGCCCAAGCCTGCAGGAGAGCCGGCTCCCAAGTACGACAAAGGAGCGGAGGCGGTCTTTAAGGGAACAGTCGACGAGGTAAAAGATCGGCAGTGTCCAATGAGCGGCGGGATGGGCTCACATCTAATCCTGAAGCTTGCGGACGGTGGCACAATCGAAGTGCATCTGGCTCTGACCAAGTTCGTGAACCGGTATGAACTGGAGTTTAAGAAGGGCGATGTGCTCGAGGTCACCGGGGTGAAAGTGAAGTTCGAAGGCGTGGATACGATCTTTGCTCGCAAGATCAAGCGCGGGTCGGATGAATTTCTTTTTCGAGATAATGACGGCAAGCCTCTCTGGTAGATGGGCTTGCTGGGAAATGATCGGCATAAGAGCCTAAGAGGCTCCTGCCGTGTGAAGGAACAGGCGGTCGCTGGGTAGAGTCAAGTGGTAGTTGATTCCCCAGCCGGCCGCCTTTCCTTTCTAGTCATCGGTAAGTCTTCCGCAAAGGCGAATTGGTCTCGACATCTTCAGGCACATAGCTGAGGGCGCATGCGTGCCTTATGATGTTCGGAGATTATGCAGAGACGCGGCATCCCGAAGTATGCTGCCTGGCTCACCAGCCGCCGACTGCGTGTGCATGGACTCATCCTTGCCCTG
>QIAI01000644.1:1948-2454 GCA_003224995.1 Acidobacteriota bacterium | reverse complement strand
TATCGCCGGTTGCGGTATATGTCGAGACGTAGCGGATTACGGAGGAGCGAATGCCCAGGTCGAACAGTCCGTAGTAACCAGTCACGGAAAAAATCAGAACCCAGATTCCAAAGGCGGTATCGCCCAGGCGATGCAAGATAAAGGGCGAGAGAAAGATTCCAACCAGAACACTGACTCCCAGGCTGAACCAGCTGGAGCCGACATTCTTAATGATTTCAGTCTTGCGCATCGGTGTGAGACTGCGATCGAGCGGAGCCCTCGAACGCGGGAAGAGTCCTGTAAATCACATTAAGGCCGTGTGGTTCCATGTCGATCTTCGCCAGACACTGTCCTTCTACTATGTCATAAAGTGCGATGTGGGTAGGCTTTTCTCCTGTGCCTTCCTGCAACATCTTCTTCCCCCAAAGCACGTTTTCGGTGAATTGGGTTTTGCGCACGCGCGTAAACGCCACCCAAGTCCGGCGCTCATCCACCGGGAGCAGGCCGCGACACCACTCCAGCAGATG
>QIAI01000644.1:0-1894 GCA_003224995.1 Acidobacteriota bacterium | reverse complement strand
TCGCGAGGGGTCTGTACGGCGATATCGATACATTGCTTGGCAGCGCCTGTTTGCGTGTCGACTTCAACAATCAAAGCTTCTTCGTACAAGTTCCACGCGTCTTCTTTTTTGAGCCGAAGTTTCTTCTGTCGGGCTCCCCGCACATAAAGCTGGTGCATCGGACAAGCTCTCCTTGCTAACCGGCGTGATTCGGGATGGTTTGTAGCGGTTGTCGATCTCTTGTGGCTCGTCACTCAGCTTCACAAGGGTGTTGGCTCGAGTTCAGGGCAATTCTCCACCGACGGATGGACCCTCCGTATTCTGCCTTGGGAATCTGCTGAAACCAGGGCCGCGCAACCTTCTCGAGCGTCATCTGCTCAAAATAGTACGTTAGCGCGGCACATTCGGGTGTTGGTTTCCCGCACCACGTGGGTGCAACTTTGATTCCTTTAGGCCTTCCGGCATTGTTGCGATTTGCTTGAAAATGCAGCGTTTAATTTGGGACGGCTCAAACAACGTGGGCCCGGTGCAGTTGCTTGCAGCCCAGCCAGGGAAAATTTCTGACCACGGTGCCGAAATTTCCGAAGAGGGCGACGACCATTCGTCAATTTGACCCTCAATTTGAACAGAATTTAGACCAATGACATGCCCGTGTAATTGGTTCCCACTAGGGTGAGTAGTTAGGGCAGTTTTGTCCTAAGTACTTTACCCTATTAGGCCGCTAAGGACCTTAGTTTCAATGCGCAGCAAGCAAAACTCTCGATTTTTTTTTAAAAAATATCAGGTTTCCTCTGGAGTAGATCTCTCCGGGGAACTGTAGGCCGTGAACGATTTCTACAGGCGAACTAGTAGGCAGAAAAGCCTTTCCAAATGAGAGGTTTGTAAAGAAGGGGAATATGACCTTCCGAGTACGGTGCAACCTTGAGGCCGCCGCCGAACCTTCAAGGAGACCCGATTCGTCTCGCGGACGCGGTCGATTTTCCGTCCTCTGGCTGGCATAGGGCCCGTCTTGCGGTAATCACAGCTATGGATTGTAAAAAGTTGGCACAGTGAGTGCTCTGGGATTCAGTAAGAAATTCATTTCAATCAAATCCAGTGAACGGCCTGGCCGTGCAGTCGTCGTCAGTAGTTGGCACCCGGCGCCGCAGTTCGGTCACGTCACAAGCACATTTGAGGGGGGATACTCAATGAGCGACAGGCCCGTACGCTTAGGGCAACGTGAACAGCAGATCGTCGAATTGCTTCTGCAAGGTTGCGATAACGACGAGATCGCTCGACAGCTGAAGATGGCTCGTCGAACGGTTAAAGCACATTTCAACCGTTTGTTTTTGCGGTTTGGCATTAGCAGCGGTATCAAGCGAGTAAAACTCGCAACACTCTTGTATCGGAGGCAATTATGTTTGGAGGCGAACGTTACGGAAAACGAAATCCCAGCGAGCGAGAGAGCCGAGTTATTGAGCTTGTTGCCCGGGGACTTAAGAATAAAGAAGTTGCAGACGAAATCGGAACCACCGAACACGTCGTCAAGAATTACCTCCGAGTCATCTACGACAAGCTTGGACTCTGGAATCGAGTCGAACTTGCCCTCTGGTACGAGGCACGAAGATACGAACAGATCGCACGAGCTTGATGAGCCTGAGGCCTGGGAGCACAGCATCCTTGGCCTGAGCGAGCACTCCTCAGGTACGCACAACTGAGGAGTGTGCTTCACTCTCTGAAAAACTCAAGGGGATAGGGCGCTGCTCCAGCGTCCTAAGGGCATCCGGAAACTAAAAGGTTGTGAAGCTTCTGAGTAGCTTGCGGGACGTTCTTGCGCACCGCGGCATTCAGAAGCAGGCGAGCCTGATCGCAGCTTTTCGGCACTCCATCTCCGACCAGATACATATCCGATAACAACAGGATGGCGGATGGGTTT
>QIAI01000331.1:6650-7267 GCA_003224995.1 Acidobacteriota bacterium | reverse complement strand
TTCCTCGACCCTTCAAGGCTTGGGGATATCCGTGGGTCAATCCGATGTGAATCCAATGATGGTAAGCGTTGTCATTAAAGCTGCCGCAGCTCCAGTTAGGATCCACGCATCTTCTCGGTGCAGATGCACGCCCGGTGGCAAAGAGATTACGTGCTCGACTCCCACGCCGACGATTGCCACACACAAATAGAGCGGAAGGTGCGCATAGCTCCAGACTTGGAACAGGAGTGTTTTGCGATTGGTCGTGACATCACGCTTAGCAGCGCCGCATGCAACATCGACCACCACCAATATCCAGACGCCAACCCAAGGCCTGTGAATGCCGAGATTGCGGCTGACGGGGTCCACATGTCCTGGCTCTCCATGCCGTGCATGACGGCAGCTACGGACTCACCCAGTAGAATAATGGTGAATAAACCGAAACGTTCCGGAACATGCTCTGCACCGAGGGTGGGTAGCCCGAGGGGGAATGTCCCGCCCGATGCGGATCAATTTTTGTGCTAGGAGCGTGACAAGCACTTTCCCATAAAGCCAAGCGCGGGAGCTACGGTCGTAATGTTTGGGCACGTGCCCCAATTGGCCAAGGCTCTTCAGTCGCTTGACCACCAACTCAATTT